>NZ_JBGLYU010000024.1:0-89565 GCF_047304235.1 Variovorax sp. Varisp36 | reverse complement strand
GTCGCCGACGGTCCAGCGCCCGTCCGTGCCGCCCGGGCGCTGGAGCCGCCTCCGCCGCCGCAACCGGCAAGCGCGAGCGTGCCGATGGCGAGCGTGGAGAACAGGCTGCGGCGGAAGGGCAGGGTGGTTGGGAGAGCAGTCGGGAAGGTGGACATGGCGGGCTTGAAAAAAGCGACGCGCACCTGGAGTGCGCGTCTCTGCGAAAGCCGCGAGTCTGGGATGGGGCCATGACATCCGGGTGAAAGTCGAACGAAAGTTCGTTGTTACCGCGCACCAGTCGGCGCGCCGGCGTGGCCCGCGCCCTAAACTGTGCTCCTTTCATGATTCCCCGCGCGCCTTCTCCCGAGCTCACTGCTTCCGTCGACGACCTGGTGCTGTCCCGCACGGTGCGCACCGACCAGCTCGTGGCGATACGCCGCAGCGTGCTGCGGGCCATTCCGATCAACGTGGTGCTGAGCTGCGCGGCGGCGCTGATCGCCGTCAACGCCGGCCGGGCGTTCGAAGGGCTGTGCTGGCTGCTGCTGTCCCTCATGGTGAACGGACTGCGCCGCTACATCTGCCGCTGGCCGTTCGCACCGTCGCCGGGCACCACGCCCGACAGCAGCGTCGCCACATCGCCGATCGCCCGCCCGGTCGAATGGCACCTGCGGTTGACAGCCGGCCTGGCCGCGGTGTCGGGCTGTGTGTGGGCGCTTATTCCGCTGCTGTGCGACGGCTACTCCTCGCCGCAGGCGGTGTTCTACCTGACGGTGGTGTGCGGCATCTGCGCCGGGGCGGTCACCTATGGCATCGCCTATGCGCTCGTGCCCATCGGCTTCATCACGCCGGCGCTGCTGTCGGTGGCGGGCTGCCTGGCGTATGCGGGCGGCTTCGACAACCTGTGCCTGGCGGCGCTCGTGCTGCTGTACCTCGGGGCGCTGGGGCGCGGCGCGCTGCACAGCGACAAGGCCTTCCGCGAAGGCAGCCGCATCCGCAACGAAGCCACCGCCATGGCCGCCCAGCTGCGGCTGGCGCACGCGCTCTCGCTGGATGCAACGCAGCAACTGGCCTTCCGGGCCTCGCACGATTCGCTTACCGGCCTGTTCAACCGTGAGGGCTTCACCGAGGCCGCGACGCTGCGCATCGCCACGACCGATGGCCGCCAGCACGGCCTGCTGCTGCTCGACCTCGACGGCTTCAAGGCGGTGAACGACGCCTTCGGCCACAAGGCCGGCGACCGCGTGCTGCAGGACGTGGCCCGCTGGCTGCAGCGGGAAACCGCAGACATGCAGGCGGTCCTCGGGCGCTGGGGCGGCGACGAATTCGCGCTGCTCTACAGCCTGTGGGGCGAGCGGCAGGCGCCCACGGCCATCGCGCAGGGGCTGATCCGTTCGGTTTCCTTCGCCACGGCGCACTACGGCGGTCACCTGGGCGTGAGCATCGGCATCTCGGTGTCGGGCGAGGCCGAGATCGCCGACATGATCAGTTTTGCCGACGAGGCGCTCAACGAGGCCAAGCGCCTCGGGCGCAACCGCTGCCAGCTCTTCGACAAGGCGCTCAACCAGCGGCTGGCCACGCGGCGGGACGTGGAGCGCGACCTGCTGCGCGCTATCGAGGCGCGCGATATCGGCGTGTGGTTCCAGCCGATCATGAACAGCGACGGCTGCGAGGTCCACAGCCTCGAGGCGCTGATGCGCTGGAACCACCCGCGCCACGGCCAGATCGCTCCCGAGGAAGTGATCTACGCGGCCGCGAGCACCGGCGTGGCGGAGCCGCTGCTGCGGCACCTGGTCGACGAGGCCTGCCTGGCCATGCGCCAGCTCGAGGCCGCGGGCTCCAGCCTGGCCGCAGCGCCGGTCGCCATCAACGTCTCGCCACGCGAGATGGCGCAGCTCGCGGTCGACGACATCGTGCTGGGCATGCTGAAGGAGCGCGGCATCGCGCCGCGCCGGCTGCAGATCGAGATCACGGAAGAGGTGGCGCTCGACACCCATGCCACGCGCGGCCGGTTGAGCACGCTGTCGGCCGCGGGCGTGGCGATCGTGGTCGACGACTTCGGCGTGGGCTATTCGTCGCTGGCGTCGCTGCGCAGCGAGCACGTGCGGCAGGTGAAGATCGACCGCAGCTTCACGCTCGGCCTGTCGTCCTCACCGGGCAACGTGGTGCTGGTGGATGCCATCGTCCAGCTCGGCCGTTCGCTGAACATCCAGGTCGTGGCCGAAGGCGTCGAAACGCAGGACGAGCTCGAGGCACTGCGCGCGCTGGGCTGCAAGCTGGTGCAGGGCTACCACCTGGCGCGGCCCGCGCCGCTGTCCGAACTGATGGCGTGGGCGGCTTCGCGGGCGCTGCCGGCGCACGCCAAGGGCGCCTGAGCCGGATCAGGCCAGCAGGTCGCAGAGCGTGCGCGCGATCACCTTGGTGGCGCGGCGCAGGTCTTCGAGCACCACGCGCTCGTCGCTGCGCTTGGCATGCGACTCGAGCACGGTGCGCGGGCCGGCGCCGTAGATCACGCCAGGAATGCCGGCTTCGACGTACAGGCGCACGTCGGTGTACAGCGGCGTGCCCATGGCCTTGATCGGCTCGCCGAACAGCTCGCCGCCGTGCTTCTGGATGGCATCGACCAGCGGCTTGTTGCCGGCCAGCGGCTGCATCGAGTTGGCGAGCAGCAGGCGCTTGATCTCGACCGTGATGCCCGCGCTTTCGGCGGCGGCATCGGCGATCACCTTGCGGATCGTGGCTTCGACCTCGACCGGGTTCTCCTCGGGGATCATGCGGCGGTCGAGCTTGAACACCACCTTGCCCGGAACCACGTTGGTGTTGGTGCCGCCCTCGATGCGGCCGACGTTGAGGTACGGGTGCGTGATGCCCTCGACCTTCGACGTCACCTGCTGGTAGAGCATGTTCTGCGCATAGAGCGCGTTGAGGATCTTCGTGGCGCCCTGCAGCGCATCGACGCCGGTGGTCGGAATGGCGGCATGGGCCATCTTGCCGTGCACCGTCACTTCCATCTGCAGGCAGCCGTTGTGCGCGGTGACCACTTCGTAGCTGAAGCCGGCCGCGATCATCAGGTCGGGCTTGGTCAGGCCGTTCTTGAGCAGCCAGCCCGGGCCGAGGATGCCGCCGAATTCTTCGTCGTAGGTGAAGTGCAGCTCGACGCTGCCCTTGGCCGGTTTTGCTACCGCTTCGAGCGCGCGCAGCGCGAAGGTGAAGCTCGCGAAGTCGCTCTTGCTGACCGCGGCGGCGCGGCCGTAGAGGCTGCCGTCGGCGATCTCGCCGCCGTACGGGTCGTGCGTCCAGCCTTCGCCGGGCGGCACCACGTCGCCGTGGGCATTCAGCGCGACGGTACGGCCTTCGCTGCCGTACTTGCGGCGCACGATCAGGTTGGTGATCGATTCGAGGCCGTACTCCTTCACATCCTGCGCGGGCACGGCGTGCTTCTCGGCGTCGAGGCCGAAGTCCTTCAGCAGTTCGGCGGTGCGTTCGGCGTGCGGCGCGTTGTTGCCGGGCGGCGTGTCGGTGGGCACGCGCACCAGTTGCTGCAGGAACTGCACTTCCTCGTCGAAATGGGCGTCGATCCAGGCGTCGAGTTTGGCGTAGTCGGTCATGGTTGTTCTTCTGTGGTCGGTCAGTGGGCTTGCTCGGTGGCGAGGTTGTCCAGCAGGAGCTGGAATGCTTGCACCGCCAATTGAATATCGTCGTTGGTGCTCGATTCGAGCGGGTTGTGGCTGATGCCCGAGTTGATGCCGCGCACGAAGAGCATGGCCTGCGGCATCACCTCGTGCAACTTCATCGCGTCGTGGCCGGCGCCGCTGGGCATGCGGAAGAGCGGAATGCCGAGGGCGTCCACGGCTTTCTCCCAGCGCTGCTGCCAGGCGGGTGCGCTGGGCGCGGCAGCGGCGCGCATCGTCTCCTCGAGCTCGTAGCGAACGCCGCGGCGCTCGCAGATGTCCTTCAGTGCGTTGACCACGTCGTTGGCCAGCGCGTCGCGCTGCGCATTGTTGGGCGCGCGCAGGTCGAGGCTGAACTTGCAGCGCCCCGGCACCACGTTGATCGAGCCGCTGGGCACTTCGAGCATGCCAACGGTGCCGACCGAGTCCCCGTCCTTCGCGGCGCGCTGCTCGGTGTAGAGGATCAGTTCGGCTACCGCGGCGGCCGCGTCGCGGCGGCGGTCCATCGGCGTGGTGCCGGCGTGGCTGGCCATGCCGATGACCTCGCCCACGTAGCGCACGCTGCCGTTGATGGAGGTGACGATGCCCAGCGGCAGGTCGAGCTCGGTCAGCACCGGGCCCTGCTCGATGTGCACTTCGACGAAGCCGAGGTAGCGGGCCGGGTCGCGCTGGATCTTCGGAATGTCTTCCTGCTTCAGGCCCGCGTGCTGCATGGCCTCGCGCATGGTGATGCCGTCGGCATCCTTCTGGTCGAGCCAGCGCGGGTCGAAATGGCCGATGAGCGCGCCCGAGCCCAGGAAGGTCGCCTTGTAGCGCTGGCCTTCTTCTTCCGCGAAGCCCACCACCTCGAAGGCGAAGGGCAGGCGCCTGCCTTGCCGCTTGAGTTCGCGCACGCAGGCCATGGGCACGAAGATGCCGAGGCGGCCGTCGTACTTGCCGCCGTTGCGCACGGTGTCGTAGTGCGAACCGGTGAGCAGCGTCTTCGCGTCGGGCGTGCTGCCTTCATAGCGACCCACCACGTTGCCGACCGCATCGATGTCCACCGAGTCGAAGCCGCACTCGCGCATCCACGTGGAGATCTGCGCGGCGCAGGCACGGTGCGCATCCGTCAGGTAGGTGACGGTGAGCTGGCCCTTCTCGGCGTAGCCCGGGTCGGTGTGCACCGAGAGCTGCTCCTGCCAGTCCCACACGTCGTTGCCGAGCGTGACGTCGGCGGCGAACTTGTCGTCCAGGCGGATCTCGGCGATGCGGTGTATGTTGCGCAGCGCCTCGCCGAGTTCGAACCCAGGGTGGTTGTACAGCCGGCGCTCGAAGGTGTCGATGATCTCGCGCTTGGCCAGCCCCGTGCCGCGCGGGCCGCGCACCGCGAGGATGAACGGAAAGCCGAACTTCGCGTTGTAGTCGGCGTTGAGCTGCTGGATCTTCGCGAACTCCTCGGGCGTGCAGCCGGTCAGGCCGGCCTTGCTCTGCTCGTTGGTCGATTCGGCCGTCAGCGTCTTGCTGACCATGGCCTTGCCAGCGAGCTCGGGGTGGGCGCGGATGAGGCCGATCTGCTCGTCGGCCGACGACGCGGCCAGCGCCTGCACCATCGAATGCTTCAGGTGTGCGAGCGAGCGGAAGGGGCGCGCGGCGAGCGCGCGCTGCGCGATCCAGGGCGAGTGCTCGTAGATGCCGTCGAGCAGTGCGACGGCTTCGGCCGGCGCCGCGGCGTTGAGTTGGGCGATGGTGAGGCTCATGATGCGGCTCCGGCTTCGAAAGGATGCGCCTGCTTCCAGTGGCGCGCGATGTCGACGCGGCGGCAGACCCACACCTTGTCGTGCTTGGCGATGTGATCGAGAAAGCGCTGCAGTGCCGTGATGCGGCCGGGCCGCCCGAGCAGCCGGCAGTGCATGCCGATGCTCATCATCTTCGGGCTGTTGTCGCCATTCGGGTCGCCCTCGGCATAGAGCGCATCGAAGCTGTCTTTCATGTACTGGAAGAACGGATCGGCGTGCGAGTAGCCCTGCGGCAGCGCGAAGCGCATGTCGTTGCAGTCGAGCGTGTAGGGCACGATGAGCTGGGGCACCACGCTGCCGTCGGTCTTCTGCACCTTCATCCAGAAGGGCAGATCGTCGCCGTAGTAGTCGCTGTCGTATTCGAAGCCGCCGTAGTCGGCCACGAGGCGGCGCGTGCGCGGGCTGTCGCGGCCGGTGTACCAGCCAAGCGCCCGCTCGCCGGTGAGCTTCTCGATGGCTTCCATGCCCAGGCGCATGTGCTCGCGCTCGGTGGCTTCGTCGAGGTTCTGGTAATGAATCCAGCGCCAGCCGTGGCA
Source organism: Variovorax sp. Varisp36 (assembly GCF_047304235.1). Taxonomy (NCBI): domain Bacteria; kingdom Pseudomonadati; phylum Pseudomonadota; class Betaproteobacteria; order Burkholderiales; family Comamonadaceae; genus Variovorax; species Variovorax sp. Varisp36. The sequence goes on along the minus strand of NZ_JBGLYU010000024.1, from coordinate 83,607 downwards.
GGCGATCTCGTGGCCGAGTTCCTTGAACGCAGCCGTGAGCTCGGGGTAGCGCTCCAGCGCCATGCCCACGCCGAACACGGTCAGCGGCAGGCCGCGCTTCTCGAACTCGCGCAGGATGCGCCACACGCCGGCGCGCGAGCCGTATTCGTAGATGCCTTCCATGCTGATGTGCCGGTCGGGAAAGCTCGCCGGGTTGAACATCTCGGAGAGGAACTGCTCGGAGCCCGCGTCGCCGTGCAGCGTGGCGTTCTCGCCGCCCTCTTCGTAGTTGAGGACGAACTGCACCGCGATGCGCGCGCCGCCCGGCCACTGGGCGTGCGGCGGGTTGCGGCCGTAGCCGACGAGGTCGCGCGGGTAGGGCAGGGTGGTGTCGTAGACGGTCATGGATGTTCAGGCCAGGGCGAGCGAGATGTCGTTGGTGGGGACCTTGCGGTCGAACGTGAGGTTGGCCTCGACGTGCTCCAGGTGTTCGGTCATGAGGCGCACGGCGCGTTCCTCGTCGCGCGCGGCCAGCGCCTTCACGATGTCGGCGTGCTCGTCGTTGGAGTGCTCGGCAGCGCTGGCGCTCTGGTACATCAGCGTGATGAGGGCACAGCGAGAGATGAGTTCGCCGAGGATCTGCGCCAGCACCTGGTTGCCCATGAGCTCGGCCATGCGCACGTGGAAGTCGCCGAGCAGCTCGGTGCGGCCCGAGATGTCCTCGCCCGACACGGCGGACTTTTCGAGCGCGACGTGTTCCTTCAGCGCCTTGATCTTGGCCGGCGTGACGGTGCGCACGAACTCGCGCGTCATCTCGGCCTCGAGCATGCGGCGCACAGCGAACACTTGCCTGGCCTCGTCGACCGCGGGCGCGGCCACGAAGGCGCCGCGCGCGGGTTCGAGGCGGATGAGCTTGTTCTGAGACAGCTGGAACAGCGCCTGGCGCACCAGCGTGCGCGACACGCCGAAATGATCGGCCAGCTTCTGCTCAGCCAGCTTGGTGCCGGGCTGAAGCCGGTGCTCGACGATGGCCTTCGTGAGGGCATCGACGATCGAACGGGTGGTGGAGGACTCCATGTTTTTCATGATAGACCCAAAGCCGGTAACTGTATACACTTTTGTCCACCGGAATTTCCCGCACCCGATTCGACATTCGAAGGAGCGCCCCATGGGCCTGAGCACTCACGTACTGGACACGATGCACGGCGGCCCGGCGGCCGGCATGGAGGTGGCGCTGTACACCACCGACGGCGACGCCGCCACGCTGGTGAAGCGCTTCACGCTGAATTCGGACGGCCGCAGCGACGGGCCGCTCTACGACAACAACTCGCTGAAGGCCGGCACCTACCGGCTGGTGTTCGACGTTGCGGGCTACTTCAAGGCCCGCGGCGTGAAGCTGCCCGAGCCGAATTTCCTGAACAGGGTGTCGCTGGACTTCGGCGTGGCGCACACCGACCAGCACTACCACGTGCCGCTGCTGGTGAGCCCGTGGAGCTACTCGACCTACCGCGGGTCTTGATGCTCGCCCCCAGGCTTCGCGCACTTCGTGTCGCTTCGCCAACCCCCTACCGGGGGCGGGCCGGCCGCTTCGGGCGGCCGTGCGCGGCGGCCCCCGCGCAAATGCCTCCGGGTGTGTCTTCAGTCCCCTTGCTGTTGGCCTTCAGTCAGGGTGTCGAGCTGGAAGCGCCCGCTCTTGTCCCACAGCCAGGTGTCGGTCCAGGTGACCGCGCCGAGGCGGGGGGCGGCGGGGAAGGGCGCGGCCTTCAGCACCATGCGCTCGATCTCGGCGATGACCTCGGGTGCATGCTTGGGCGCGCGCATCCAATGCAGCGACACCACCTTGCCGCCGGCATCGAGGTTGACCTGCAGTGTGCCGATGGCGTAGAGCATGGGCGGCAGCTGGCCGCTGTAGACGCGGGACTTGTTGGCGTCGTAGATGTGGCGTGCCGCATCGCGGCGGTACTCGCGCGCGGTGGCCGCATTCGAGGTGCGCGGCGCGGCGCCCGCCGCACTCCGTTCGGTCTTGGCCTCGCTCAATTGGCCGGGCACGGCCCCGGGGCCTGCGCAGCCGGCGAGCCAGAGTGCGGAAATGACGGATGCCACCAGGGCAAGGTGGCGCGGCGTAAGCTGACGGTTCATCGCAGGTTTATACCGTGAGTCTCGTGCAACCCCGCAACCGAAGGTGTCGGAAATGAACGGCATGGTCGATCAGCTGCTGGCCCGTCTTGCCCGCGAAGACGCGGTGCTGGTGCGCGTCGAGTCGACGCAGGGCTCGGCGCCGCGCGAGGCCGGCACCTGGATGGCGGTGTGGGCCGATGCGCTCACGGCCACCATCGGCGGCGGGCAACTCGAATTCCAGGCCACGAAGGAAGCGCGCGAACTGCTGGCCGGCATGCGCGCCCCCTTCGACGGCATCCAGCGCTATCCGCTCGGGCCCAGCCTGGGGCAGTGCTGCGGTGGCGTGATGTTCCTGTCGTACCAGCGCATCACGGCGGCCGATGCGCCGAGGCTGCAGCGCGAACTGGTCGCGCAACTCAAGCCCGTGGCGCTGTTCGGCGGCGGCCACGTGGGCGCCGCGCTGGCGCGCCTGCTGGCCGCGCTGCCGTTCGCGGTGCGCTGGATCGACAGCCGCGACGGCGTGTTCCCCGAAGAGCTGCCGGCACAGATCGACACCGAGCATTCCGAGCCCGTGCAGGACGCCGTGGCCGCGCTCGCGCCGGGCAGCCGCGTGCTGATCATGAGCTTCAGCCATGCCGAAGACCTCGACATCGTCATCGCCTGCCTCAAGCGCCTGCGCGAGCGCAACGACCTGCCGTACATCGGCCTGATCGGCAGCAAGACCAAGTGGGCCACCTTCAGCCACCGGCTCGAGGCGCGTGGCTTCACGGCCGACGAACTGGCGCGCATCACCTGCCCCATCGGCGTGCCCGGCATCACCGGCAAGGAGCCCGAGGTGATTGCCGTCGCGGTGGCGGCACAGTTGTTGCAATCGCTGGGCTGAACAGGGTTTTCCCCGGCGGCGACGCTCAAAAAACCAACCCGCCTCGTGTCAAAACTGTATACACTTTCGGTCCACAACAAGCCGCAGCGGAGCGAGGCCCATTTCATGGCGCCTGCGTTCGCGGCACTTTCTCTGCTTACAGCGCCCGCGGTGGTGAGCAGGCTGAAACCCTTTGGCGGCGTCTCCACGCGCCGAAAGGGCTGAGAGAGAGCACATGGAAAGCTACTACCTCGACTGGGCCAACCTGCTGCTGCGCTGGGTCCACGTCATCACCGCCATCGCCTGGATCGGCGCCTCCTTCTACTTCGTGATGCTGGACAACAGCCTCGAGAAACCGCAAGACCAGGAATCGCTCGACAAGGGCGTGGGCGGCGAGCAATGGGCCGTGCACGGCGGCGGCTTCTACAACATGCAGAAGTACGCGCTGGCGCCGAAGAAGCTGCCGGACCACCTGCACTGGTCGTACTGGGAGAGCTATTCGACCTGGATCACGGGTTTCTCGCTCTTCACCATGTCGTACCTGTGGAATGCGAGCACCTACCTGATCGACAAATCGAAGATGGACTGGCAGCCCGGCGCCGCCATCGGCGTGGCGCTGGCCTTCTTCGTCGTGTTCTGGATGGTCTACGACGGCATCTGCCAAGTCTTTGGCCGGCGCAAGAACGGCGACACCATTGTCGGCGTGCTGATCGCGCTCTTCATCGTTTTCGCGACCTGGCTGGCCTGCCAGTGGTTCGCGGGCCGCGCGGCCTTCCTGCTGGTGGGCGCCATGATGGCCACGACCATGAGCGGCAACGTGTTCTTCTGGATCATCCCCGGCCAGCGCAAGAACGTGCAGGCCCTGCGCGAAGGCCGCCCGGTTGACCCGGTGCACGGCCAGCGCGGCAAGCAGCGCAGCGTGCACAACACCTACTTCACGCTGCCGGTGCTGTTCGCGATGCTGAGCAACCACTACAGCTTCACCTACACGCACAAGTACAACTGGATCGTGCTGCTGCTGATCATGCTCGGCGGCGCGGCGATCCGGCAGTTCTTCGTGGTGCGCCACCGCTTCAAGCTGGGCAACGCGGGCAACCCGCTGCCCTACGCGCTGATCGGCATCGTGGTGCTGGGCCTGACCATCGTCTGGATGAAGCCCGAACCCGCGGCCGCGCCCGCCGTGGCTGCCGCCGCGCCCGCGGTGCCGTTCAAGGACGTGCAGAAGGTGCTCGAGCAGCGCTGCTACATGTGCCACGGCGCGGCCACGCAGATGAAGAACGTGCGCGTCGATTCGCCCGAACAGGTGGCCGCGAATGCGCAGGCGATCTACCAGCAGGTGGTGGTCACGAAGATCATGCCTATGAACAACGCCACGGGCATCACCGACGAAGAGCGGGCCCTCGTCAGCCGCTGGTTCCAGGCTGGCGCCAAGACAAACTAGACCGGGATCAAGAGTGCGGGGCGCCGTGCCCCGCACAATCGCCGGTTGGAGACAAGCAAAGCCATGACCGCATCGAATCCATCCTTCGGCCCCGCCCCCGATCCGCGCGAGGCCCCGCGCGCCTTCCTCGAACACATCTACCGCGTGGCGGTGGACCGTGCACTGCCGCTTTCCACCTTGGGGGCCCACCTGCCGCCCCCGCCCAAGGGCCGCACGCTGGTGCTGGGCGCCGGCAAGGCCGGCGGCTCGATGGTGCAGGCGCTCGAAGCCCTGTGGCCGGCCGATGCGCCGCTGTCGGGGCTCGTCGTCACGCGCTACGACCACATTCCGCCGCGGCCCGAAGGCGTGCCGCAGCGCATCGAGATCGTCGAGGCCGCGCACCCCGTGCCCGACGCGGCCGGCCAGCAGGCCGCCGAACGCATCCTCGCGCTGACGCAGGGCCTGACGGCCGACGACCTCGTGCTGTGCCTGATCTCGGGCGGCGGCTCGTCACTGCTGGTGCTGCCGGCCGAGGGCCTGACGCTGGCCGACAAGCAGCGCATCAACAAGCAACTGCTCGAAAGCGGCGCGGGCATCGGCGAGATGAACTGCGTGCGCAAGCACCTGTCGCGCATCAAGGGCGGCCGGCTGGCGGCCGCATGCGCGCCGGCCCGCGTGGTGACACTGACGATCAGCGACGTGCCCGGCGATGACGCGGCCGTCATCGCGAGCGGCCCAACCGTGCCCGATGCGAGCACCTGCGCCGACGCGCTCGCGATCCTCGACCGCTACGGCATCGAGGTGCCTGCGCCGGTGCGCGCCCGGCTCGAAAGCGGCGAACTCGAAACGCCCAAGCCTGACGATGCCGTGTTCCGGGGCCACGCAACCCACATGATCGCAACGCCGCAGCAGTCGCTCGAAGCGGCGGCCAGGGCGGCGCGCGAGGCCGGTATCGCGGCGCACATCCTCAGCGACGAAATGGAAGGCGAGTCGCGCGAAGTCGGCAAGGTGCATGCCGCGCTGGCCCGCGCCGTCGCACACCGCGGCGAGCCGTTCGCGCGGCCCTGCGTCATCCTTTCCGGCGGCGAGACGACAGTCACGATCCGCCCGCGCCAGCCCGGCCAGGCCAAGGGCCGCGGCGGCCGGGCCGGCGAGTTCTGCATGGGCCTGGCTGGCGCGCTCATGGGCCAAGCGCAGGTGTGGGCGCTGGCCGCCGATACCGACGGCATCGACGGCGTGGAAGACAACGCCGGCGCCTTCGTAACGCCCGACACGCTGGCGCGCGCCACGGCCGCTGGCAAGAAGCTGTCGGACCACCTCGACCGCAACGACGCGTACGGCTACTTCGACGCCATCGGCGACCTGTTCGTGACGGGCCCGACGCACACCAACGTCAACGACTTCCGCGCCCTGCTGGTGCTGTAGGCAGGAAGCGCCTCACTCCTTGAGGACCATGTCGATGCACATCACCGCCGCCACGATCAGCAGGCGGCGGGCGTCGTTGGCCGGCACGCCCGGATCGATCGACAGCATGTAGTTGTCGGCGGTGGTGAACAGTTCCTTGCCCAGCCCGGCCCACTTCTTGGACACGGCAGCGAACTCGGTGCTGTCCTGCACGAAGCGGAAATCCCAGCTGGTCCACTTGCCCCTGAGCGTGCAGGCGATCCGCTCCTGTGCGTCGAGCACATCGAACTTGCCGCCGATGGAGAAGAGCTTCTGCTTGAACGAGCCGACGACCCGGTCGTTGCCGTCGAGCACCTGCACCTTCGACAGGAAGATGGACACGCCGCGCTTGACCGACAGCACCTTCTGCCCCTCGGGCGTGGACACGACCACGTCGAAGGGCGTGAAGCGCTTGTAGTCGGTGAAGCGCAGCAGCTTGCTGAAAAAGCCGAGGTTCGGCTCGCGGCATTCCAGAATCTTCTGCTGCGAGTGCGGATCGAAGATGTCGTAGTTGTTGGCGGCCTTGAAGATGCCGACGTGTTCCTTGATGAAGAACAGGTTGTTGCTGAGCGCTGCGTGCATGGATTTCCCTCGGTCCTCTGTGTGTTGGTTTGGCGGGGATTATGTTCGGCGCGCATGACTGCCCCATGCCCGGCCCGTGACCGGTGGTGGGCGGGGTTTGCGAACTCGGGTTAATCTATGCCCCCCGGCGGCCTGTGGCTGCCGTTGTCGCCGGCGCACCCTTGCGGGTGCCGCGTCGCACATCCAGATTCCCCATTCCTCCTTTCATCATCCAGTCCCGAAGGAAAAGTTCGCCATGACCGCCACCTACACCGACACCCGCCTGCTGATCGACAACGAATGGGTCGACGCCGTCGGCGGCAAGACGCTGGACGTCGTGAACCCGGCTACCGGCAAGGCCATCGGCAAGGTGGCGCACGCCAGCATCGCCGACCTCGACCGCGCCCTGGCCGCCGCCCAGCGCGGCTTCGACAAGTGGCGCAACACCCCCGCCAACGAGCGGGCCGCCGTGATGCGCCGCGCCGCGGGCCTGATCCGCGAACGCGCCGGCGACATCGCCAAGCTGCTGACGCAAGAGCAGGGCAAGCCGCTGGCCGAAGCCAAGGGCGAGACGCTGGCCGCCGCCGACATCATCGAGTGGTTCGCCGACGAAGGCCGCCGCGTGTACGGCCGCATCGTTCCCTCGCGCAACCTGGCCGCGCAGCAGCTCGTGCTGAAGGAGCCGCTCGGCCCCGTCGCAGCATTCACGCCGTGGAACTTCCCGATCAACCAGATCGTGCGCAAGCTCGGCGCCGCGCTGGCCACCGGCTGCTCGTTCCTGGTGAAGGCGCCTGAAGAAACCCCCGCATCGCCCGCCGCGCTGCTGCAGGCTTTTGTCGACGCCGGCATCCCGCCCGGCACCGTCGGCCTCGTGTTCGGCAACCCCGCCGAGATCTCGAACTACCTGATCTCGCACCCGATCATCCGCAAGGTCACGTTCACCGGCTCCACCCCGGTCGGCAAGCAACTGGCCGCGTTGGCCGGTTCGCACATGAAGCGCGTCACGATGGAACTGGGCGGCCACGCCCCGGTGATCGTGGCCGAAGATGCCGACGTTGCGCTGGCCGTCAAGGCCGCGGGCGCCGCCAAGTTCCGCAATGCGGGCCAGGTCTGCATCTCGCCGACCCGCTTCCTGGTGCACAACAGCCTGCGCGAAGAATTCGCCCGCACGCTGGTCAAGTACACCGAAGGCCTGAAGCTCGGCGACGGCCTCGCCGAAGGCACGACCATCGGCCCGCTTGCCAACGCGCGTCGCCTCACCGCAATGGCCCATGTGCTGGAAGACGCGCGCAAGAAGGGCGCCACCGTGGCGGCCGGCGGCGAACGCGTGGGCGACACGGGCAACTTCTTCGCCCCCACCGTGCTGACCGACGTGCCGCTGGACGCCGACGTGTTCAACAACGAGCCCTTCGGCCCCATTGCCGCCATCCGCGGCTTCGACACGCTCGAGGAGGCCATCGCCGAAGCCAACCGCCTGCCGTTCGGCCTGGCCGGCTATGCCTTCACCAAGTCGATCAAGAGCGCGCACCTGCTGAGCCAGAAGCTCGAGCTCGGCATGCTGTGGATCAACCAGCCCGCCACGCCTTCGCCGGAAATGCCGTTCGGCGGCGTGAAGGATTCGGGCTACGGTTCGGAAGGCGGCCCGGAAGCGCTCGAGGCTTATCTGAATACCAAGGCTGTTTCGATCCTCGGCGTTTGAGTCGGCTCACTCCTCGGCGGTGGCATTCCAGAAGGCTTGCTGCACGCCGTCGAGCGATTCGAGATCTTCAATGACACGGTCGAGCTCCGCGGGCTCGACCGCTGTCGCATAGAGCGTCGCACCGATCTCGGTGTCGGCCGGCCCGAACGGATGCTGGTCGACATCGCGCACCGGATAGTTCGCGGCTTCGAGCAACAGCAGCAGCTGGTCCATCACCTCGGGCCGTGCCGCGCGTGAACAGATCACGCGCACCACGTACGTTGCCTCGCTCGCTTCCTCGCTGATCGGCTGCCGGTTGATGCGGTTCACCACGGGCCGCAGCAGCGTGTTGCTCGCCAGCACGAACAGCGCCGCGATCAGTGCTTCCCCGAGCAGGTTCGCGCCCGCGCAGGCGCCCACCGCGGCCGACCCCCACAGCGTTGCCGCCGTGTTCAGCCCCGTGACGTTGGCGCCTTCCTTCATGATCGCGCCCGCGCCCAGGAAGCCGATGCCCGACACCACGTAGGCCACCACGCGCACTGCGCCGCCGCTGCCGTCGAGCCGGTTCGCCAGATCGACGAATACCGCAGCACCTACCGCCACCAGTGTGTTCGTTCGCAAGCCTGCAGTGCGTTGCCGAACCTGGCGCTCCAGGCCGATCAGCGAGCCGAGGATGAAGGCCGCCGCTACGCTGACGAAGGTGTCGAGCAGCGAGTGCAAGTTGATGTTCTGGATGGCTTGCATTGGATGGATCCCTTTCTTGTTGTGATTTCGGTGTGCAGTTTGTGGGGGCCGGGTGTCATGTGCATGTCACGGGGCGTTCGGGAGGCTGCTGTTCGGGGGGTGTTCACGCCCCGAACACTCAGCGGAAAGATCACTGCCACCCATACCGCCGCGCGTACCACCCCTTCACACCCTGCGTCAGCAGCGCATACCCGAGCAGCATCGCGACCAGCCAAGGGAAGTACATCAGCGGCAGCGCCTGCAGCTTGAAGTAGTGCGCCAGCGGCCCCATCGGCAGCCAGATGCCCACGGCCGCGATCGCCGCGCCCATGATCAGCAGCGGCCACGCCGCGCGGCTTTGCAGGAACGGGATCTTGCGCGTGCGGATCAGGTGCACGATCAGCGTCTGCGACAGCAGCCCTTCGACGAACCAGCCTGACTGAAAGAGCGTCTGGTGGCCCACCGTGTTGGCCGCGAACACGAACCACATCACCGTGAACGTGAGGATGTCGAACACCGAGCTCAGCGGCCCGAAGAACACCATGAAGCGCCCCAGGTCCGCCGGATTCCAGCGCTGCGGTGCCTTCAGGAATTCATCGTCCACGTTGTCGAACGGAATCGCGATCTGCGACACGTCGTACAGCAGGTTCTGCACCAGCAGATGCAGCGGCAGCATCGGCAGGAACGGAAGGAACGCACTCGCCACCAGCACCGAGAACACATTGCCGAAGTTCGAGCTCGCCGTGAGCTTGATGTACTTGAGCATGTTCGCGAAAGTGCGGCGCCCCTGCACCACGCCTTGCTCCAGCACCATCAGGCTCTTCTCCAGCAGGATGATGTCGGCCGACTCCTTGGCCACGTCCACCGCGCCGTCCACCGAGATGCCGATGTCCGCGGCGCGCAGCGCGGGCGCGTCGTTGATGCCGTCGCCCATGAAGCCGACAACGTGCCCGTTGGCATGCAGCGCGTGCACGATGCGCTCCTTGTGCGCGGGCGTGAGCTTGGCGAACACCTGGTGCTGTTCCACCAGCGTGCGCAGGTGGGCGTCGTCCAGCTCTTCGATCTCGCGGCCGAGCACCATGCGGCCGACCTCCAGTCCCACGTCGGCGCAGACCTTGCGCGTGACCAGCTCGTTGTCGCCGGTCAGCACCTTCACCGACACGCCATGCTCGGCCAATGCGCGCAGCGCCGGCGCGGTCGATTCCTTCGGCGGATCGAGAAAGGCCACGTAGCCGAGCAGCGTGAGCCCCGATTCGTCGGCCACGCCATAGGCCGGCTTCTGTGCCTCGGCCTTCAGCGAACGGCTGGCCACTGCCACCACGCGCAGGCCCTGTGCATTGAGCCCCGACGCCACGCGATGGATGCGCGCCAACACCTCGGCATCGAGCGCCAGCACCTCGGCGCCGCGCTCGACCGAGGTGCACACCGACAGGATCTCCTCCAGCGCGCCCTTGCAGATCAGCAGGTGCTCGCTGCCGCCGTTGGCCACCACCACCGACATGCGGCGGCGCGAGAAATCGAAGGGCACTTCGTCGATCTTGCGCCAGGCCGTCTGCAGGCGCGTCTCGAGCTGCATCTCGGCGTGGCTCAGAACGGCCTTGTCGAGCAGGTTCTTCAGCCCCGTCTGGTGAAAGCTGTTCAGGTAGGCCAGCTGCAGCACATGGTCCGACTCCTCGCCCCAGGCGTTGGTGTGGCGCTCGAGCACGATGCGGTCCTGCGTCAGCGTGCCGGTCTTGTCGGTGCACAGCACGTCCATCGCGCCGAAGTTGTGGATCGCCTCGAGCCGCTTCACGATCACCTTCTGGCGCGACATCACGACCGCGCCCTTGGCCAGCGTGGCCGTCACGATCATCGGCAGCATCTCGGGCGTGAGGCCGACCGCGATCGACAGCGCGAACAGCGCCGCCTCCCACCAGTCGCCCTTGGCCACGCCGTTGATCACCAGCACCAGCGGTGCCATCACCAGCATGAAGCGGATCAGCACCCAGCTCACGCGGTTGATGCCTGCCTGGAAGGCGCTGGTGCCGCGGTCGGTGGCCGTCACGCGCTGGGCGAGGGCACCGAAGAAGGTGCGGTCGCCGGTGTGCACGATCAGCGCGGTGGCCGTGCCGCTGATCACGTTGGTGCCCATGAAGAGCAGGTTCTCGCGCTCTAGCACGCCCGCTGATTGGTCGCCGCGGTCGACCACGAATTTCTCGACCGGCATGGCCTCGCCCGTCAGCGCGGACTGGCTGATGAACAGGTCCTTGGCGGTGAGCAGGCGGCAGTCGGCCGGGATCATGTCGCCGGCCGACAGCGCGATGACTTCGCCCGGCACCAGGTCGCGCATCGGCACCTCGACGCGCACCGTGCCGGCGTGCGTGGCGTCGAAGCCCTCGATGCCGGCCACGCCCGCCTTGTAGCCCGGCGCGGGTCGCAGCACGGTCGAGGTGTTGCTCACCATCGCCTTGAGCCGGTCGGCCGCCTTGTTGGAGCGCGACTCCTGCAGGAAGCGCAGCACCGTCGACAGCACGACCATGCTGCCGATCACGAGCGTGGCCTTCATGTCCTCGGTGACGTATGAGACCAGCGCCAGCACCGTCAGCAGCAGGTTGAACGGGTTGCGATAGCACTGCCACAGGTGCTGCCACCAGGGCAGCGGCTGCTCGTGGCGCACCTCGTTGCTGCCCAGGCGCTTGCGCAGCACTTGCGCATGGCCTTCGCTGAGGCCGCGAGGCGAGCTGTCGAGCCTGGCGAGCATGTCGCCCGCATCGGCGCGCGAAGCGGCGCTCAGCGCCCTGGCGATGTCGGGCGGCATGCTGGCGGAGCCGGTGCCGACGGGCTTCGAGCCCAGCAGCGTCTGCCAGCGCTCGAAGTGATGCAGCATGTGGCGGCTGCGCAGGAAGCTTTCGAAGAAAGACTTCAGGACGTTTTTCACGGGGTTCTCCTTCGGGGCGGCCGCCGCCCGCCCGGGGGAGAACCACCGGCCTCAACGAGCCAGGGGCAACCCTTTGCGAAGCGCGGCGGCGGGCCGCGTTGTTATTGCTGCAATCGATCGAAGCGAAGGGGGCGCGCTACGGCGCCAACGAGAGGCTGGGTCCATGGGGTGCTCCTGTATTGCTGGCAGGTCGAGGAAGGACGGGCGCGTGGAGCGGCTCAGCGGCGGCGCGTGCAGGTCGGCTGGAGCACGAGAAAGCTGCGGATGCGGCGTGTGGTCCACAACGCGGCGGCCTGGTCCAGCGCCGCATCGACGGCCGGCGCTGCGGCAGCATCGACGGTGCGTGCAGGCTCCTGCGCCGACGAGCGAACGCGCTGTTCGTGCGGCTGACGACAAAGATGAAAGTGACGCATGACAAGGCTCCTTCGCGTTGAAGGGCCTCGCGCACGGACGCACGCAAGCTGACTGAAAAAGTCAGTAACGAGAACGACGGGAATCGGGAGGAGGGAGCCGCTTGCCGCAAGGCAAGAGAGTCACGCTGTGTGCACACCGGCAACGCAGCGCGGGGGAGCCTGCGCTAGAGAGCCGGGTGTGTCACGCCTGCCGAGGCACGCGTCTTGTCACTGATCCAACTGGCACTGTCCACGCACGGGGCTCCGAAATGAAGATTCCGGATTGTTGCACTGCGGCATGCGGCGAGTCAACCCTTGGGACGGCGTTCCACGATGCGGTGCAAGGTCTTCTCGCGACGCGACCTATTCGCAGAGCGCGCGAATCGATGGCGGAATCTGCACCGCGCGAATGCCGCCGCCCTCACGCTTCGCAGCGAAGATCCGCACCTCTTCGCATTCGAGGATCAGGTCGTCCCCGCGCGTCGCCCGGTACGTCTGCACGAAGCTCTTCTCGCGCCACTCGGTGATGCGCACTGCGATGCGCAGCGTGTCGCCGTAGGTCGCCGCCTTCACGAAGCGCGTGTGCGTGTCGACCAGCGGCGTGCCGATCACGCCGAGCGTGCCCGTCGCTTCTTCCCAGCGCGGCACGCCGCATTCGGCAAAGAAATGCCGCGAGGCCGCATCGATCCAGCGGAAGAAGTTGGGAAACCAGACGATGCCGGCCGGGTCGCAGTCGCCGAATTCGATGCGCACGGTGTAGACGATTTCTTTGTCGCTGTTGCTCATCAGCCCATTCTCGTCGGCAGCCACAGGGCAATGATGGGGAACGCGATCAGGATCACCAGCCGCACGATGTCGGTCACGATGAACGGCAGCACGCCCTTGAAGATGGTGGTGAAGCTCACGTCCTTCACCACGCTCTTGATGACGAACACGTTCATGCCCACCGGCGGATGGATCAGCCCCAGCTCCACCGTCATCACGATGATCACGCCGAACCAGATCGGGTCGAAGCCCAGGTGCACGATCACCGGATAGATGATGGGCACGGTCAGGATGATCATGGCCATCGCGTCCATCAGGCAGCCGAGCACCAGGTACATCAGCATGATGAGCGCGAGCACGCCGTAGCGGCCGATGCCCAGGCCGGTGAGGAATTCGGTGAGCTTCTGCGGGCTCTGCGTGATGGTGAGGAAGTAGCCGAACAGCAGCGCGCCGATCAGCACCGTGAACACCGCCGCCGCCGTGCGCGTGGCCGAGAGCAGCGCCTCGCGGATCTTCGGGCCGTCGAGCTTGCGCCGCACCAGCCCGAGGATGAACGCGCCGCTCGCGCCCACGCCGCCCGCCTCGGTCGGCGTGAAGAAGCCGCCATACAGGCCGCCGATGACGAACACGAACAGCACCAGCGGCGCCCACACGTTCTTCAGGTCCTTGAAGCGCTCCGGCCACGGCTTGACCTCGCCGCCGGGCAGCCAGTCGGGCCGCAGCTTGACGATGATGGCAATGGTCATCACGTACATCGCCATCGCGAGAACGCCGGGCACGATGCCCGCCATGAAGAGCTTGCCGATGTCCTGCTGCGTGAGGATGGCGTACACCGCGAGCACCGTCGATGGCGGCAGGATCGCGCCCAGCGTGCCGCCCGCGGCGATCACGCCGGTGGAGAACGACTGCGGATAGTTGAAGCGCCGCATCTCCGGGTACGCCACCGCCGAGAACGTGGCGGCCGTGGCCACCGACGATCCGCAGATCGCCGCGAAGCCGCCGCACGCCACCACGGTGGCGACGCCGAGCCCGCCGCGCAGGTGGCCGATCATCGAGTTCGCGGCCTTGAAGAGCTCGCGGCTCACGCCCGACACCGACACCAGCGCGCCCATCAGCATGAACATCGGGATCACGCCGAAGGTGTAGTCGGTCACGGTGCGCATGGAGGTCTGGCCGACCAGTTTCAGCGCGGGGCCGGGGCCGACGAGGTAGCTGTAGCCGACCACACCCACCAGCCCCATCGCCATGCCGACCGGCACGCGCAACAGCATCAGGACAAAGAGGGCGACGAAACCCAGGACTGCAACTGCATCGGGGCTCATTCGTCGGCTTTCTGTTCAGCGTGGAGTTCTTCGAGCTGCTCCGGATGGAAGATCAGGCGGTAGGTGCGGATGGCGATCAGCAGCACCGCGCACACGTCGCCCGTCCAGGCCACGGCGTAGAAGGGCCAGGTCGGGATGTTGAGGTCGTAGGTCTGCACGTTGTCGACGTAGGTGCCGCGCACCTTGTCGAACAGCATGATGGTCTGCACCGCCACCACGAACAGCAGTACCAGCGTGGCGAACACGTCGATCACGCGCTTCATGCGCGGGCTCGCCGCCGTCCACACCAGGTCGACGGTGATGTGGCCGCCCCGGTAGCTGGTGGCTGCGATGCCCCAGAAGATCAGGATGCCCAGCAGCATGCGGCCGAAGTCGTACGCATCGGGAATCGAGGTGTCGAAGAACTTGCGCAGCACCACGGCCACGAAGATGTTGAGCGCGACGATCCCCACGAAGATGGCGGCAAGCCACTCAATCGTGCTGATCGCGCGGTCCATGTAGCTGGCGGACCGTGTAGCCATCGCTCAGAGCGCCGATTTGTACTTGACGAGGCTGGCCTTCAGTGCGTCCATGATGGCCTTCGGGTCTTCACCCACCTTCTTCACGCTCTCGGCCCATTGCGCTTCCGACGGCGCGGCCGCCTTGCGCCATGCATCGAGCTGCTCAGGCGTGAGCTTGTAGATCTCGTGGCCCGGCAGCGCGGCCATCTTGGCGTGCCCCGCGAACTCGAAGTCCGCCCACGGACCGGCCACCTTCTGTGCCCATTCGCTGGTGCAATGGCCGTCGATCACCTTCTTCTGCGCGGTGGACATGGCGTCGTACTTGCCCTTGTTCATCACCCACACGAAGGGCGTGACGTACAGCGGCACGTCCATGTGGTACTTCACCACCTTGTCGATCCCGAACAGGCCGATGGAGCCCCACGGAAAGGTGATGGCGTCGGCCACGCCGCGCTCCAGCATGTCGCGCGATTCGGGCGCGGAGGCCTGTACGTTGGTGCCGCCCAGCGAGGTGATGAGCTGGCCCACGGTGCTGGTGGCCGGGCGCACCTTCATGCCCTTGATGTCGGTGGGCACGGTGATCTTCTTGCGAGAGTGGAAGGTGCCGGGGTCGTGCACGAACGCGAAGCAGTACTTGACGTCCTTCATCTCCTTGGCCGCGTAGTTGCGGTACCAGGCGTCGATGGCGGCAGAGCCTTCCTTGCCGTTGGCGAAAAGGAAGGGCAGCGACGCACCCGCCATCACCGGGAAGCGGCCGGGCTGGTAGCCGGGGTTCACGTACGAGAAGTCGGCGATGCCGTCGCGCGCCATGTCGTAGTGGTCGAAGGCCTTGCCGAGCTGTTCCGACGGAAACAGGATCGCGGTGATGGTGCCGCCCGATTCCTTCTTGATGTCGTCGGCCCAGGCCTGTAGCGCGGGGTTGAGCGGGTGTTGCGCGGGCACCCAGCTCGACAGCTTGAGCTGCACCGGCTTGTCTTGCGCCTGCACGGCGGGCGTGCCCGCGACGAGCGCGGCGCAGGCTGCGAGCAGGGCGAGGGGGCGGATGCGGGCGATGCGTTGCGGACGCGTGCCGCGGCGGCGGGAATGGCGATTGGCTTTCATGGTCTCCTTCGTTATGGATGGCGTGAATCGTCGAGCTGGGGCGAGCCTAGGCAGGCGCGCGTGCGGGGTAAATGGAGGGTTTCCCGCGCGTGCCTTCCGAAGGCTGTTGCGCGAAGCCGTTCTGTGCGTCGGGCGAACGCGGTACGGGCTGGTCGACGTGGCGCGGCCCGAGTTCGCGCGGATGCGCCGCGCCGAGCAGCGTCATCGTGCGTTCGGTCTCCTGCGCCAGCAACTGCAGCACCGACAGCGCGCCCTGCCCGCCGTCGCAGGCCAGTCCATAGAGCGGCGCACGGCCAAGGAGGACCGCGCGAGCGCCCAGTGCGAGCGCCTTCGCGACGTCGCTGCCGCGCCGGATGCCGCCATCCACGAGCACGGGAATGCGGCCGCCGACCGCATCGGCAATGGCGGGCAGCGCTGCGATGCTGGCCGGTGCCGCGTCGAGCTGGCGTCCGCCGTGGTTCGAGACCACGATGCCGTCCGCGCCGTGCCGCACGGCACGCCGGGCGTCTTCCGCGCCCAGCAGGCCCTTGACGAGCAGCGGGCCGTCCCAGAGCCGGCGCAGCCACGCCAGGCTTTCCCAGGTCAGCGTGCGGTCCATGGTGCGCGAGAGCAGCGCGGCCTGGGCTTGCGGGGAGATGGGGGCGCCGTCGTCGTCGGGCAGCAGGTTGGCGAACCGCGGCATGCCACTGCGCGCGAGCCGCAGCAGCCATGCGGGGCGCCTCGCCATGTCGAGCACCGTGCCGGGCGTGAGCCGCATCGGCACGCGGAAGCCGTGGCGCAGGTCGCGTTCGCGCAGGCCGCCGACGGGCACGTCCACCGTGAGCACCAATGCCTCGAAGCCGGCGGCGCGCGCACGGTGCACGATGCGCTCGGCGATGGCCCGCTCGCCCATCACGTAGAGCTGCATCCACAGCGTGGCATTGGGGGCGGCGGTGCGAACGTCCTCGATGCGGGTGTTCGATGCCGTCGAGAGGATGAAGGGCACGCGCGCGGCCTGTGCGGCGCGGGCCAGCAACGCATCGGCATGCGGGCGCACGATGCCGGCCAGCCCGATGGGTGCGACCGCGAAGGGGGCGCGCCAGCGGCTGCCGAAGAGTTCGATGCCGATGTCCAACATGCTCGTGTCGCGCAGACACTCCGGGATCAGCGGCAATGCCTCCAGCGCATCGCGGTTGCGCCGGAGGCAGCGTTCGTCTTCCGCGCCGCCGTCGACATAGTCGAACACCAGGCGCGGCAGAACGCGCCGGGCACGGCGCCGGTAGTCCTCGACATTGAGCAGCAGTGCCATCGCAGGTGCCTTCTTCTTGCTGTCTCAGGCGCCGCCGATGGGCTTGCGCTTCATCCAGCGGATGGGCTGCGCCTTGACGGGGCGGGCGGGCGCGCCGTGTTCAACCAGCGCCGCATCGAGTGCCTTGCCTGCGTCGTCGGCCAGTGCGGCCGTGCGCGCGGCGGCGACGGCCCGCGTTCGCTCGGCCGGCGCAATGCCGGACTGTGCGGCGAGGTGGTCCGTCATGTGCAGCAGGTTCTCCTTGCCGCGTTCGTTGGTGCTGCCGTAACCCTTGATGAGCCGCCCGCACAGCGCCAGCTCGTGGCCCAGGGCCCACGCTTCGCGCGTGCCCGCCTCCACGGCGGCGAGCCAGCGTTCGATCAATGCCTGCTCCTCGGCAAAGCGGCTGCCGCGGCGGCGCAGCCAGCGCAGCGAAGCCAGCAGCCGCAGCGAGGCCATGCCGAACACCGAATGGCTGCCCACTTTCAGCGGCAGCGCCCACGGCGCGAGGCCGCGCGCCTGCCGGCCCCGGTCCCAGGTTGTCACGCGGCGTGACAGCGAAGGAGGCAGCAGCGCCGCGAACTCGGCGGCGCCGGGCTTGAAGTGGTCGTAGACCTTCACGATGTCGTCGTCGCCGGCCCGCACCTCTTGCCGCACCCGCTGTGCGCGGCTCGCGCGGCCCTTGAGTGCGGCCACGCGCACGATGTCGTCGAAGGCCATCCACAGCGCGAGCCAGCGCGCCATCTCCCGGGTGATGGCGAAGCCCTGCGTGCCGGCCGGGTCGGCGGCGCGCTCGGCGTCGAGCACGCGGGCCAGCCGGTCGGCGTAGAGCGCGGCGTAGGCGGCGTCCTGGTAGTCGAGCACGCGGGCATGGCCGAGCGCGAGCATGTCGTGCACGGCGGGCGGGAAGCGCCCTGCGAGGTCGGCGGGCAGGGCGCTGGCCGGCGGTGGCGCGTCGTTGGTGTCGCCGGCGAGCACGCTGCTGACGAACGCGGCCTGCACGCGCGGCGCACTCACCGCGTCGAAAGCCGCCGCAAAGCCGCGCAGGCTGGCGGCCGCCATCTTGCCGAGCTTGCCGGGTGCGCTGGTATCGCCGCCGCGCACCACGTGTTCATAGGCTTCACGTGGGAACGGGAACAACCCGCTGCCTGCGATGGCGCCGAGCATCACCGCGCTGACCACCGTGCCACTGTCGCGCGCGATGGCATTCATGTCGAACACATGGTGCTCGCGGCTGAATGCCTTTACCACGTCGACGAGGCGCTGCGCATCGGCGCGGCCGTCGCCGGGCTCCATGCGTTCGGCCGTCGTGAGGATGCGCGCCGACGAACTGATGACCAGCGTGCGCAGCGGCGCGCTCATGCCGTTGCCGATCTGGCGCGCGGTTTCGAGCAGCTCCGACGACACGATCGCATCGAGCGTGCCCGGCACCGGGCTCAGGCTGAACACCGGGCGCCTGCCGCCGAGCTGCGCGAGCGGCACGGGGAACACCTCGATGTAGTAGGTGGTGGCGCCGGTGCGCTGTGCAACGCCGGGGATCGACGTGCTCTGCGCGGCGTAGCCGGCGTGGCGCGCGATGTCGACCAGCCATTCGGTGAGCACGCCGCCGCCTTCGCCGCCGAGGGCGCAGACGAGCAGGGTGATGGGGCGGTTGTTCTCCATGACGTCGCTCCTCATGCCGGTTGAAGCGCGCGAACGACCGCGCCGCGCAACCCGTGCAGCAGGCGTTCATGCCACTTCGGGTTCTGCACCACCTCGGCGCGGTAGAAGCTCGGGCACAGCGTGGCCGCGTGCGCATTCGCGCCGCACAGCCCGCAGCCCACGCAGCCGTCGATCACGGTGGCCACGGGGTCGACCTTGAGCGGATCGGGGTTGTCCTTGAGCGTGAGCGTCGGGCAGCCCGACAGGCGGATGCAGGCGTGGTCGCCGTTGCACACGTCCTCGTCGACGCCGTACTTCACGCGCACCACGCGTTCGCCGCGCTGAAGCAGGCCGGCGAGCCACGGCTTGATGCGGCGCTGGCGCTCGAGCTGGCATTCGCCCTCGGCGATCACCACCTTCAGGCCGTTGAAGTCGCTGGTGAGCGCTTCGGTGAGCGTCTTGCGCATGCGCTCCACGTCGTAGGTGGTGACGGTGCGCATCCATTTCACGCCCAGGCCCTTGAGCGTGTCCTCGATGGTCTGGTTCTTGTCGACCAGGCTCTGCTGCTTGTCGACGGCGCGCTCTTTCGTCTCGTCGTCGGGCGTGGAGATGATGTCCTGCGTGCCGGTGGCCGAGGTGTAGCCGTTCTTGAAGATCAGCAGCACCGCGTCGTCGCCGTTGAACAGCGCGCTCTGCACGCCGGTGAGCAGGCCGTTGTGCCAGAAGCCGCCGTCGCCCATGATCGAGAGCGTGCGGCGGTTCATCATCGGCGCCACGCCCGCACGGCTCGCGAGGCTCATGCCGTAGCCGAGGATCGAGTGGCCCATCGAGAAGGGCTCGAAGGTGCCGAAGGCATGGCAGCCGATGTCGGCCGCGATGTGCACCGGCCCTGTTTCCTGCTGCGCGAGCTTGAGGGCCGAGAACACGGGCCGCTCCGGGCAGCCGATGCAAAAGCTTGGCGGCCGGTTGGGCAGCGGTGTGGCCAGTTGCCGCGCCACCGCTTCGCGGCGTTCGCGATTGCCGGCCAGCCAGGCCTGCGCTGAAGACAAGGCCTCGCTCGCCGCGACGTACTTCGCGGCAAAGGCGCCGATGCCGCCCGACAGCACTTCGACGCCGTACTCGCCCGCCGACGGCAGCATGTCCTTGCCGTGCAGCGGCGTCTGGATGTCGCGCCGGCGCAGCAGCGTGGCGATGTCCTGCTCGATGTACTCGGGCTGGCCTTCCTCCACCACCAGCACCGCGCGCTTGCCCACGCAGAAGTCGGCGACCTGCTCCGGCACCAGCGGATAGGTCACGTTGAGCACGAGGATCGGAATGTCCGTCTCGCCGAAGGCATCGGCCAGTCCCTGCTGCTGCAGGCTGCGGATCAACGCGTTGTAGAGGCCGCCCTGCACCACGATGCCGAGGTCCGCGTGGCGCCCGCCGGGCATCAGCTCGTTGAGGCCGTGCTCGACGATGTAGCGGCGCGCCGCCGGCATGCGTTCGTCGCCCTTGAGCTTCTCGTGGCGGAAGGTGACGGGCGGGTGCGCGAGCCGCATGTAGTCGAAGCCCGCGGGCTCGGTCATCAGCGCGCGGGTCGATACGGCAGGCGCGATGTTGTCCTTGCACTCGAAGCTGCCGCGCACGTGGCAGGTGCGGATGCGCAGCTCCATCAGGCAGGGCATGTTCGAGCTCTCGGACAGGCGAAAGCCTTCTTCCACCATGCGCACCATCACGCCGAGGTCGGGCCGCGGGTCGAGCAGGCACATGCTCGACTTGAGCGCATAGGCATGCGTGCGCTCCTGGATCACGCTGGCGCCTTCGCCGTAGTCCTCGCCCACCACGACAAGTACGCCGCCCGTGACGCCCGGCGAAGAGAGGTTGGAGAGCGCATCGGCCGCCACGTTGGTGCCGACTATCGACTTCCAGGTGACCGCGCCGCGCAGCGGGTAGTGAATGGACGCGCCGAGCATCGCGGCGGCCGAGGCCTCGTTCGAACAGGCCTCCACGTGCACGCCGAGCTCGTCCATGTAGGCCTTGCCCTGGACCATGACGTCGAGCAGGTGCGACACCGGCGCCCCCTGGTAGCCGCCGACGTAGGCCACGCCCGACTGCAGCAGGCCCTTGGTGATCGCGAGGATGCCCTCGCCGTGGAAGGTGTCGCCTGCGCCGAGGCGCAGCATTTCCACTTCCTTGCTGAATGAAACTTCCATCGTGTCTCGCCGTGTTCTGGTCTTGAGGGGGAACGCGGCAGTGTGGTGGGTGCGGCGCCATACTTCAATAAAATAATCCAGCTATCCAATATGAATTCAGTGCATATCGATGAGGTGGACCTCAACCTGCTGCGGCTCTTCGATGCGGTCTACCGGACCCGCAACGTGAGCCGCGCGGCCGAGGCCCTGGGCCTGACGCAGCCGGCCGCCAGCCACGGCCTGACCCGGCTGCGCCTGCTGCTGGGCGACGCACTCTTCACACGTACCCCCGGCGGCGTGGCGCCGACGCCGCGCGCCGAGCGGCTGGCGGTGTCGGTGCAGTCGGCGCTGGCCACCCTGCAGCAGGCGCTGAGCGAGCCCGAGCGCTTCGACCCGGCGGCCTCCCGCAAGCTGTTCCGAATCCACATGAGCGACATCGGCGAGGGGCGCTTCCTGCCGCCGCTGATGGCGCGGCTGCGCGAGCTGGCGCCGGGCCTGCGGGTCGAGACCATGCCGCTGGCGGCGGGCGAGATCACCACTGCGCTGGACAGCGGCAAGGTCGACTTCGCCTTCGGTTTTTTGCCCCGCGTGAAGGACACGCAGCGCACGCAGCTGCTGAAGGACCGCTACATCGTGCTGTTGCGCAAGGACCATCCCTTCCTGAAGCGCCGGCGCAGCGGCCAGGCATTGCTCGATGCGCTGCAGGAGCTCGACTACGTGGCCGTGCGCACACACGCCGACACCCTGCGCATCCTGCAACTGCTGAACCTCGAGGACCGGGTGCGGCTGACGACCGAGCACTTCATGGTGCTGCCGGCCATCGTGCGCGCGACCGACCTGGCGGTGGTGATGCCGCGCAACATCGCGCGCGGCTTTGCCGGGGAGGGCGGCCATGCCATCGTCGAGCCGCCGTTTCCGCTGCGCGACTTCACGGTGTCGCTGCACTGGAGCAAGCGCTTCGAGGCCGACCCGGGCAACCGCTGGCTGCGGCAGGTCATTACGGCGCTGTTCTCGGAGAAGGCGTCATGAGAAGCCATGAGCCTGCGCGCGGTTCATGTACTGGTCAGGCTCGGCATGCCACCATCGGGCGAACATGAAAAAACGCATTCCCTCCTTCCTGCGCCACGTCGGACCGGGCGTCGTCACCGGCGCGGCCGACGACGATCCGTCGGGCATCGCGACCTACACCCAGGCCGGCGCGCAGTTCGGCACCGGGCTGCTGTGGACGGTGTTCCTGTCGCTGCCGTTCATGGTGGCGATCCAGCTGGTGTCGGCGCGCATCGGGCGCGTGACCGGCAAGGGCGTGGCGGCCAACCTGCGCGAGCACATGCCGCGCAGCTTCCTGGTCGCGCTGGTTTTTCTGCTGGTGGTGGCGAACACCATCAACATCGCGGCTGACATTGCGGCGATGGGGGAGGCGCTGCAGTTGGTGGTGGGTGGCGGGGCGCATTTCCATGCGCTGGCCTTCGGCGTGGTGACGGTGCTGCTGCAGGTATTCGTGCCCTACCGCAAGCTGGCCCATATCCTCAAGTGGCTGACGCTCACGCTGTTCGCCTACGTTGCTGCGGTGCTCGCGGTGCAGGTGGAATGGGGGCGGGTGCTGCACGACCTCGTGGTGCCCAGGCTGCAATGGAGCGGCGACTACTGGATGATGATCGTGGCGCTCCTGGGCACCACGATCTCGCCCTACCTGTTCTTCTGGCAGGCGTCGCAGGAAGTCGAGGAGCTCCGGCTCAAGGGCGGGCGGCGCGGGACGGACGAGCAGGTGCAGCACGACCTGCGGCGCGTGCGCCTGGACACCTGGGTGGGCATGACCTTCTCCAACCTCATCGCTTTCTTCGTGATGGTGGTGGGCGCATCGGTGCTGTACACGGCCGGGGTGCACGACGTGACCTCCGCGGCGCAGGCGGCCGAGGCGCTGCGCCCGCTGGCCGGCGATTTCGCCTTCTGGCTGTTTGCCGGCGGCATCATCGCCACCGGCCTGCTGGCCGTGCCCGTGCTCGCGTCTTCCGCGGCTTATGCGGTGGCCGAGGCCTTCGGCTGGGAAGAAGGACTGGAGCGGCACTGGCGGGAGGCCAAGGAGTTCTACGGGATCATCGCCGTGGCCACGCTGGTCGGCACGGCGCTGGACTTCACGCCCATCGACCCCATGAAGGCGCTTTATTGGAGCGCGGTCATCAACGGGGTGGTCGCGGTTCCGATCATGGCGGCCATGATGGTTCTCGTGACGCGGGAGAAGGTGATGGGCGTGTTCACCTCCGGGCGCCGGACCCGGTGGCTCGGCTGGGGCGGCACCGCCCTGATGGGATTCGCGGCCCTGATGATGGGCTGGGACATGGTGCGCTGAGACCGGACCCGTGCAAGCGATTCTTTCCGAGGCCGGCCCGGTGCTGGTCTTCATGGCCTGCGTCGCGCTCGCCACCTATGCGCAGAACCTCACGGGCTTCGCATTCAGCCTGATCCTGCTCGGGCTGGTGTCGGTGTTCCACGTCGCCAGCGTGAGCGACACGGCCAACGCCGCCACGGTGCTGAGCCTGATCAACGCATGGACGTACTTCCGCGCGCGGCCCGGCGTGGTGCCCTGGCAGCTCATGAAGCCGGCGCTCAATGGCAGTACGGTCGGCGTGATTGTCGGGCTCGTGCTGCTGAACTGGCTCAGCGGCGACGCGGTCGACTGGCTGCGCGGGCTGCTGGGCGTGTCGATCCTGGGCTGCGCGGTGCTGCTGGTGCTGCAGGCCAGACCGCTGCCGGCGGTGTCGGGCCGCGCGAGCTTCGCCGTCGTCGGCGGGTTGTCGGGCGTCCTGGGCGGGCTGTTCTCGAGCTCGGGGCCGCCGATCGTCTTCCACATGTACCGCCAGCCGCTGGACCGCGAGCTGGTGCGCCGCGCGCTGCTGCTGATGTTCGCGTTCAACTCGCTGGTGCGGCTCGTCATCGTGGTGCCGACGGGGCATTTCTCGTGGCGCGCGGCGCTGCTGGCCGGCTGCGCGATGCCGGTCGTCTACGGCGCGACGCGGCTGCACCACCGGCTGCCGAACAGGCTGCAGCCGCGCACGCTCAAATGGCTGGTCGGCGGCCTGCTCGCGGCGGCGGGTTGCACGCTGGTCGCCACGGCGTGGGTGGCCATCGCGCACAGCTGACGGCCGACGGGGCCTTCGCGTGGCCCGGGAATTGCAGCATGCGCGCAAGGGTTTCCCCGTACGTGGCATACCGACCCCCACATACGCGTTATGGGCGCCCCCGTATGCAAGACCCCGGACAAGCCGCTAACGTCCATGACTGACCCACGACGGGTCTCCCACGAGCCCAAAAGCATGAGCACCGACAGCAGCACCAGCAGCCAGATTCAACCGATCCGCTTCTTCCATCGCGGAAGGATCGTCGACGTCACCGGCGTCCACCCGACCCGCTCCGTGCTCGACTGGCTGCGCGAGGACGCCCGCTGCACCGGCACCAAGGAAGGTTGCAACGAGGGCGACTGCGGCGCCTGCACCGTCGTCATCGGCGAACTCGCCACCGACCCCGATGCCGAAGGCACCATCGACGGGCTGAACCTGCAGACCGTGAATGCCTGCATCCAGTTTCTTCCCACGCTGCATGGCAAGGCGCTGTTCACGGTCGAGGACCTGAAGAGCCAATGCAAGACCCGGGAGGCCGCTGAAAAGAAGCAGCATGCCGTGCACACGCTGCACCCTGTCCAGCAGGCGCTGGTCGACTGCCACGGCTCCCAGTGCGGTTTCTGCACGCCCGGCTTCGTGATGTCGCTGTGGTCCACCTACGAGCACCACCAGGCCGAAGGCACGCAACCCACCCGCCAGCAGCTGGCCGACGAACTCTCGGGCAACCTGTGCCGCTGCACCGGCTACCGCCCGATCCTCGATGCCGGGCAGCGCATGTTCGACCTGCCGGCCGTGCGGCTCGACACGAAACCGGTGGTCGCGGCCCTCACCGCGCTGCAGAACGACGGCCTTGACTATGCCGCCCCGCTCGGCGCCCGCGTCGACCACTTCCATGCGCCGAAGACCCTGGCCCAGCTCGCCGCGCTGCGCGAGCAGAAGCCACGCGCCCAACTGCTGGCCGGTTCGACCGACGTCGGCCTCTGGGTCAACAAGCAGTTCCGCGACCTGGGCGACATCATCTACGTGGGCGACGTGGCCGAAATGAAGACCATCGAAGACCGCAAGGACGAGCTCTACATCGGCGCCGGCGCCTCGCTCGAATCCGCCTTTGCCGCGCTGGTCCAGCGCGTGCCGAGCCTCTCCGACGTATGGCTGCGCTTCGCCTCGCCGCCGATCCGCCATGCCGGCACCATGGGCGGCAACGTCGCCAACGGCTCGCCCATCGGCGATTCGCCGCCGGTGCTGATGTCGCTTGATGCACAGATCGAGTTGCGCCGTGGCGATGCGGTGCGCCGCATGCCGCTGTCCGAGTTCTATCTCGACTACATGAAGAACCAGCTGCAGCCGGGCGAGTTCGTCCAGGGGCTGGCCGTTCCGCACGCTGCGCTGCGCCGCCAGGTGCGCGCCTACAAGATCAGCAAGCGCTTCGATTGCGACATCTCGGCGCTGTGCGCGGGCTTCGCCATCGAACTCGAAGCCGGCAGCGACACGGTCAAGGCCGCGCGCCTGGCCTTCGGCGGCATGGCCGCCATCGTCAAGCGCGCCGCGAACGCGGAGGCGGCGCTGGTCGGCAAGCCATGGACGCAGGCCAGCGTTGCCACCGCCAAGCTCGCGCTGGCACAGGACTTCAAGCCGCTGTCGGATATGCGCGCTTCGGCCGACTATCGGCTGCAGGTGGCGCAGAACCTGATCCAGCGGCTCTGGCTCGAGACCCGCGCCGAAGACGCCCTGTCGCTGGAAGAAACCAGCGTATGGAGCGTGATGCCCCATGCCACCAAGGCCGCCGCCGAAGGAGTCTGACCATGAACAAGCCCATCGACGCCCGCCTGCTGCAGCCCGCCGAGGCCTTTGCCGATTACCTGGCCAACACCGCCGCGCGCATCGACGTCGGTGCCGAAGCGCTCGCGCACGATCTTGGCGCGCGTGTCGGCATCAGCCGGCCGCACGAGTCGGCCCACCTGCACGTGGCCGGCGAAGCGACCTACATCGACGACATTCCCGAACTCGCCGGCACACTGCACTGCGCGCTGGGCCTGTCGCCGGCCGCCAACGGCCGCGTCACGGCGCTGTCGCTCGACGCGATCCGTGCGATGCCCGGCGTGGTCGCGGTGCTCACGGCCGACGACATTCCCGGCAGCAACGACTGCGGTTCGATCATTCACGACGACCCGATCCTGCTGCCCGTGAACCACGGCGGCGAGATCCGCTACCTCGGACAACCCGTATTCGCCGTGATCGCCGAGACGCGCGATGCAGCGCGCCGCGCCGCCGCGAAAGCCAAGGACGCGCTGACCATCGACGCGCAGCCGCCGGTGATCACACCGCAGGACGCCCATGCGCGCGGCCAGTACGTGGTGCCGCCGATGCACATCGTGCGCAGCGGAGGCAGCGCCAACGAGGGCGACGAAGCCGCAGTGCGCGCCGCCATCGCCAAGGCGCCGCATCGCCACAAAGCCACGCTCGACGTGGGCGGGCAGGAGCAGTTCTACCTGGAAGGCCAGATCAGCTATGCCATTCCGAAGGAAGGCGGCGCGCTGCACATCCACTGCTCGACGCAGCACCCGAGCGAAATGCAGCACCTGGTGGCGCATGCGCTGCACCTGCAGTCGAACGAAGTGCATGTCGAATGCCGGCGCATGGGCGGCGGCTTCGGCGGCAAGGAGTCTCAGTCGGCGCTGTTCGCCTGCGTGGCGGCCATCGCGGCGCGCCAGTTGCAGCGCCCGGTCAAGCTGCGGCTCGATCGCGACGACGACTTCATGATCACCGGCCGGCGCCACTGCTTCTGGTACGAGTACGAGGTGGGCTACGACGACGAGGGCCGCATCCTCGGCGCCGAGATCACCATGGTCTCGCGCGCCGGCCACTCGGCCGACCTGTCGGGTCCGGTGATGACGCGCGCGCTGTGCCACTTCGACAACGCCTATTGGCTGCCCAACGTGGCCATGCACGGCTTCTCGGGCAAGACCAACACGCAGAGCAACACGGCGTTCCGCGGCTTCGGCGGTCCGCAGGGCGCCATCGCCATCGAGAACATCATGGACTCGGTGGCGCGCGAACTGAAGTGCGACCCGCTCGACGTGCGGCGCGTCAACTTCTACGGCAAGACCGACAACAACGTCACGCCGTACCGCCAGACCGTGACCGACAACATCGTCCATGAACTCGTGGCCGAGCTGGAAGCCAGCAGCGGCTACCGCGCGCGGCGCGAAGACATCGCGGCCTTCAACAAGACGAGCGTGGTGCTCAAGCGCGGCCTCGCGCTGGCGCCGCTGAAGTTCGGCATCTCGTTCAACGTGAAGCACTTCAACCAGGCCGGCGCGCTGGTGCACGTGTACACCGACGGCTCGATCCTCGTGAATCACGGCGGCACCGAGATGGGGCAGGGCCTGAACACCAAGGTGGCGCAGGTGGTGGCGCACGAGCTGGGCGTGAGCTTCGAGCGCGTGCGGGTCACCGCCACCGACACCACCAAGGTGGCGAACACCTCGGCCACGGCAGCATCGACCGGCGCCGACCTGAACGGCAAGGCCGCGCAGGACGCGGCGCGCCAGATCCGCGAGCGCCTTGCCGAATGCGCGGCCGAGCGCCACGGCGGCAAGGCCGGCGAGGTGCGCTTTGCGAACGACAAGGTCGAGGTCAATGGCCGCTCGCTGGCCTTCAGCACCGTGGTGGGCGAGGCGTACCTCGACCGCAAGCAGCTGTGGTCCGATGGTTTCTACGCCACGCCCGGCCTGAGCTGGGACAAGGACAGGATGCAGGGCCGCCCGTTCTACTACTACGCCTACGGTGCCGCCGTGAGCGAGGTGATCGTCGACACGCTCACCGGCGAGTGGAAGTTATTGCGCGCCGACATCCTGCACGACGCGGGCAAGTCGCTGAACCCGGCGGTGGACATCGGCCAGGTCGAGGGCGCCTTCATCCAGGGCATGGGCTGGCTCACCACCGAGGAGCTGGTGTGGCACCCGCAAAGCGGCATGCTCACCACGCACGCGCCCAGCACCTACAAGATTCCGACGGCCAACGACTGCCCGCCGGTGTTCAACGTGCGCCTGTTCGAAGGCCAGAACTTCGAGGACTCGATCCACCGCAGCAAGGCTGTGGGCGAGCCGCCGCTCTTGCTGCCGTTCTCGGTGTTCTTCGCGATCCGCGATGCGGTGTCTGCCGCGGGCGGCCACCGCATCGATCCGCCGCTGAAGGCGCCGGCCACGAGCGAGTCGATCCTTCGTGCCATTACCGCTGTCCAGTCCGCATAGTGACTCGTAGACTTTGGCGCATGTCCAAAGTTCTCCCAATGCCCTACCTCCTGATCCCCTTCGCGAAACACCGCGGAACCGGCTTTGCCGGGCCGCTGGTGTTGCCCCCGGCAGGGGGTTGGCGAAGCGACACGAAGTGCGCGAAGACTGGGGGGACGTCACATGCGTGACCAGGCACTTTTCGACAAGATCGATCTCCACCTGATCCGGGTGCTTCACACCGTGCTGACCGACCGCAGCGTCTCGCGCGCCGCCATCCGGCTGGGCATGTACCAGCCGGCCGTGTCGGCCGCGCTGAAGCGCCTGCGCGAGCTGTCGGGCGACCCGCTGCTGGTGCGCTCGGGCTCGGGCATGGTGCCGACCGATGCGGGGCTGCGCATGATCGAGCCGGCCGCCAGCATCCTGCGTGCGGCCGAGATGCTGTTCTCCGACGCGCGCGGCTTCGAGCCGCAGTCGGCGGCCACCACTTTCCGCATCGCGGCCAGCGACTACATGGACCCGCTGTTCCTGCCGATGCTGGTGGCGCACGTGAAGCGCGAGGCACCGCTGTGCCAGATCGAGATCCACGCGCTCACACCCGACTCGGACTACCACGGCCACCTCGCGCTCGGCCAGGTCGACCTCGTCATCGGCAACTGGCTCAAGCCGCCGGAAGACCTGCACATGGCGCGGCTCTTCGGCGACGAGGTGGTGTCCCTGGTCAACAAGGACCATCCGGCGGTGCGCCGCGGCTGGGACCTGGAGACCTGGCTCGCGGCCGAGCACATCGCGCCCACGCCCATGCATCCGGGCGGGCGCGGCATCATCGACCAGATGCTCGACGAGTTGGGGCGGCAGCGCAACATCACGGCGCGCTGCGCGCACTTCAGCCTCATCCCGGACATGGTGGCCTCGAGCCTGCTGGTGTTGACCACCGGGCGCCAGTACTGCGAGCGATTCGCGTCGCGGCTGCCGCTGAAGATTCTCGATTGCCCCGTGGCGCTGCCGCGCCTCATGTACTACCAGCTCTGGCACGAACGCACCCATTCGTCGAGCTCGGCGCGCTGGCTGCGCGAATGCATCAAGGACGTGGCGGCGTCGCTGCGTCCAACGGTTTCCGCCCTGTCCGGTGTATCCGGCGCCGCAACGCGCCTGCCCGCCGCGCCTGAAACCTTCGATCCCTGAGAGATCCCCGTTCGCGCCGGCGTCGTGAGCGGGGCAACGATGAAGCAACCGCCACTACAACAGCTGGAGACAAGCGAAATGAGTACGTTCGAACAGGCGCCGCAGGGCGCCGATCCCCGCACGCCGGGACATGTCGAGTCCGCGCGTGCGCGTGCGGCCGTGAGCGGTGCAAGCGGCCCGGGCCTGCTTGAACGCGTGTTCAAGCTCAGCGCGCACAACACCACGGTGCGCACCGAAGTCATCGCGGGGCTCACCACCTTCCTGACGATGGCCTACATCATCTTCGTGAACCCCTCGATCCTGGGCGACGCGGGCATGCCGAAGGGCTCGGTCTTCGTGGCCACCTGCCTCATTGCGGCGCTGGGCACGCTGATCATGGGCCTGTACGCCAACTACCCGATCGCCATGGCGCCGGGCATGGGGCTGAACGCCTACTTCGCCTACGTGGTGGTGCTCGGCATGGGCTACACGTGGCAGGTTGCGCTGGGCGCGGTGTTCATCTCGGGCTGCCTGTTCCTGATCGTCACGGTCACGGGGTTGCGGGAGCTGTTCATACAGGGCATACCGCAGTCGCTGCGAACGGCGATCACGGTGGGCATCGGCATGTTCCTGGCGCTCATCGCATTGAAGAGCGCTGGCGTCGTCGCGGCTTCGCCGGCCACCTTCGTCACGCTGGGCGACCTGCACTCGGCGCCGGTGATCCTGGCCACGCTGGGCTTCCTCATCATCGTGGCGCTCGACAAGCTCAAGGTGCGCGGCGCGATCCTGATCGGGATCGTCACGGTGACGGTGCTCTCGTTCTTCTTCGGCGGCAACAAGTTCCACGGCGTGTTCGACGCGCCGCCGTCCATCGCGCCCACCTTCATGCAGCTGGACATCCTGGGTGCGCTCAAGGGCGGCATCCTGAACGTGGTGCTGGTGTTCTTCCTGGTCGAGATGTTCGACGCCACCGGCACGCTGATGGGCGTGGCCAAGCGCGCCGGCCTCTTGGTGCCGGGCAAGATGGAGCGCATGAACAAGGCGCTGCTGGCCGACAGCGGCGCGATCTTCGCGGGCTCGCTGCTCGGTACCTCGAGCACCACGGCCTATGTGGAAAGCGCGGCGGGCGTGCAGGCGGGCGGACGCACCGGCCTCACGGCCGTGGTGGTGGCGCTGCTGTTCCTGGCCTGCCTGATGATCTCGCCGCTCGCGGGATCTGTGCCGGCCTACGCCACCGCGCCGGCGCTGCTCTTCGTGGGCTGCCTGATGCTGCGCGACCTGGTCGAGCTCGACTGGGAAGACACGACCGAGGTGATCCCGGCCGCCGTCACCGCGCTCACGATGCCCTTCACCTACTCCATCGCCAACGGCCTGGCCTTCGGCTTCATCACATACGCCGTGCTGAAGCTCTGCACCGGCCGGGCACGGGAAGTGCATGCGATGGTCTGGGTCATCGCCGCCGTGTTCCTGTTCAAGTTCGCCTATATCGGCGGACACTGACTTGAACTGAGCAAAGCGCCGTCGGGCGCCGATGGTCGCGGGGACGTTATTAAACTGATAGCTGTTTCCGCTTTGTTGCTGTTGACGAGACAAAAATCCACGAAACCCGGCATGACAACCCCAAGACTCCAACTGGCGAACATCACCAAACGATATCCCGCGGTGGTCGCCAACAGCGACATTTCCCTGGCCGTGCAGCCCGGCGAGATCCACGCCGTGCTCGGCGAGAACGGCGCCGGCAAATCGACCCTGATGAAGATCATCTACGGCTCGGTCAAGCCCGACGAAGGAACCGTCATGTTCGACGGCCAGGCCGTGAACCTGCGCAACCCGCAACAGGCGAGGGCGCTGGGCATCAGCATGGTGTTCCAGCACTTCAGCCTGTTCGATACGCTCACGGTGGCCGAGAACGTCTGGCTGGGACTCGACAAGTCGCTGCAACTGGCCGAGGTGGCGCGCAGCATCACGGCCAAGGCGGGCGAATACGGGCTCGACATCGACCCGGCGCGGCCGGTGCACACGCTGTCGGTGGGCGAGATGCAGCGGGTCGAAATCATCCGCGCGCTGCTCACCAACCCCAAGCTGCTGATCCTCGACGAGCCGACCTCGGTGCTGACGCCGCAGGCGGTGGTCAAGCTCTTCCACGTGCTGAACAAGCTGGCCTCCGAGGGCTGCAGCATTCTCTACATCAGCCACAAGCTGCACGAGATCCAGGAGCTGTGCAGCGCCTGCACCGTGCTGCGCGGCGGCAAGGTCACGGGTGTGTGCAATCCGCAGAACGAAAGCACCCAGTCGCTGTCGCGGCTGATGATCGGCAGCGAGCCGCCGCCGCTGCAGCACCGGCCGGTGCATGCGGGCGCGGTGGCGCTGCGCGTGCAGGGGCTGACGCTGGCGCGCGAAGACCAGTTCGGCATGGACCTCGAGGGCATTTCGTTCGAGGTTCGCGCGGGTGAAGTGGTCGGCATCGCCGGTGTCTCCGGCAACGGCCAGAAGGAGCTGCTCTACACGCTGTCGGGCGAGGACGTGCGCGCCGAGGCGCCGATGGTCCGGGTGTTCGACCAGCCCGCCGGCCGGCTGCGCCCGCGCGCGCGGCGCGCGCTCGGCCTGCACTTCGTGCCCGAGGAACGGCTGGGCCGCGGGGCGGTGCCCACGCTGGGGCTCGCGCACAACCTGCTGCTCACGCGCGGCGATGCGGTGGGCCGGGGCGGATGGATCCGCACCGGCGCGCTCGAGCGGCAGGCGAAAGCCATCATCGAGCGCTTCAAGGTCAAGGCAGGAGGCCCTCGCGCGGCGGCGCGGTCGCTGTCGGGCGGCAACCTGCAGAAATTCATCGTCGGGCGCGAGATCGACGCCAACCCGAAGCTCTTCATCGTCTCGCAGCCGACCTGGGGCGTGGACGTGGGCGCGGCCGCGCTGATCCATGCCGAGATCCTCGCGCTGCGCGATGCCGGCTGTGCGGTGCTGGTGATCAGCGAGGAGCTCGACGAGCTGTTCAACATCTGCGACCGGCTGCACGTGATCGCCAAGGGCCGGCTGTCGCCCTCCATCGACCGCGCGGCCGCGACGCTGCCGCAGATCGGCGAATGGATGAGCGGCCTGTGGAAGAAGGAGGCGGCCCATGTTTAAGCTCGAACCCCGTCCGGAGCTTTCGCGCTTCTGGAGCTATGCCTCGCCGATATTGGCGCTGGCGATCACCGTGCTGATCGGCGTGGCGCTGTTCGCGGCGCTCGGCAAGGACCCGGTCAAGGGCCTGCTGGTGTTCTTCTACGAACCCATCAAGAGCGGCTATGCCATCGGCGAGCTGATGGTCAAGGCCACGCCGCTGCTGATCATTGCGCTGGGGCTGGCCGTGTGCTTCCGTTCGAACGTGTGGAACATCGGCGCCGAAGGGCAGTTCGTGTTCGGCGCCATTGCGGCCGGTGGCGTGGCGCTGCTGGCCGACAAGAGCACGGGGCAGTGGATCGTGGCCGCCATCCTGGTCGCGGGCGTCCTCGGCGGCATGGTGTGGGCGGGCATCGTCGCGTTCCTGCGCGACAAGTGCAACGCCAACGAGATCCTGGTGAGCCTGATGCTGGTCTACGTGGCGACGCTGCTGCTGGGCTACATGGTCTACGGGCCGTGGAAGGATCCGAACGGCTACAACTTCCCGCAGACCAAGACCTTCGAAGCGGTCACGCAGATCCCGCGCCTGTTCAAGGGCTCGCGCGTGAGCATCGGGCTGGTCATCGCGCTGGTGGGCGCGGGGGCGCTGTGGGTGTTCCTGTTCCGCACGCGCGCGGGCTTTGCGCAGCAGGTCGGCGGGCTGGCGCCGGCGGCCTCGCGCTACGCGGGCTTCTCGGCGCGGCGCGCGGTGTGGATCGCGCTGCTGACCTCGGGCGGCGCGGCCGGCCTCGCTGGTGCGCTCGAAGTGGCGGGGCCGCTCGGCCAGCTCACGCCCTATGTGCCGGCGGGCTATGGCTTCGCGGCGATCATCGTGGCCTTCGTCGGGCGGCTGCATCCGGTGGGCATGATCTTCTCGGCCCTCCTGATGAGCATGTTCTACATCGGCGGCGAACTGGCGCAGTCGCGGCTCGGCTTGCCCAAGTCGTTGACTGGCGTGTTCCAGGGGCTCTTGCTCTTCACGCTGCTGGCCTGCGACACGCTCATTGCCTATCGCATTCGCCGCAAGGCGGCTGTCAAGGCTGCGGGCTTGACGACGAGTTCGCTGCAGGCGAGCACACCGCTCACTGCGCCTGTCGCGCGACCGAACGAAGGAGCACTTTGAATGAAGGCCTTCGCTTCGATTCGAGTGCCGCGTGTGTCGTGGGGCGCTCACGCCGGCGGGGGACATTCGCGCAGGGGAATACCCGGTGTCCTGTGCACGCGCCCTGAGCGACAGCGCCCCGAACATCAGCCCTCGAACACAAGCAACCCGCGCCGGAGCAATTGAATGGACAGTTACGCACTCCTCCTGGGCTCCACCCTGAGCGCCGGAACGGTCCTCGCCATCGCGGCGCTGGGCCTGTTGATCAACGAGAAGGCCGGCGTCGTCAACCTCGGCGCCGAGGGCCTGATGCTCTGCGCCGCCATCGCAGGCTTCGCGACGGTGGTCACCACGCACAACCCCTGGCTCGGCTTCCTCGCCGGCATGGCGGCCGGGGCGTTGCTCTCGGCCTTCTTCGGCGTGCTGGTGATCTGGCTCAACACCAACCAGTACGCGACCGGCCTCGCGCTCAGCCTGTTCGGCGTTGGCTTCTCGGCCTTTGCCGGCATCAACTTCGTGCAGGCCAAGCTGCCCGCGAGCGTGAGCTACGCCATCCCCGTGCTGGGCGACATCCCGCTCGTCGGCCCGGCGCTGTTCCGCCACCACCCGATGGTGTACTTCGCGGTGGTGCTGACCGTCGCGCTGATCTGGTTTCTCTACCGCACGCGTGCCGGCCTGGTGCTGCGCTCGGTCGGCGAGTCGCCCGAGTCGGCGCATGCGCTGGGCTACCCGGTGCGGCGCATCCGCTTCATGGCGGTGATCGCGGGCGGCGCGTTGTGCGGGCTGGCGGGCGCGTATCTGTCGACCGTGTACACGCCGCTATGGGTCGAGGGCATGGTGGCAGGGCGCGGCTGGATCGCGCTGGCGCTCACCACCTTCGCCACCTGGCGGCCGGTGCGCGTGCTGCTGGGCGCCTACCTGTTCGGCGGCGTGTCGATGCTGGGCTTTCACCTGCAGAGCAGCGGCGTCGACGTGCCGGCGCAGTTCCTCAGCATGCTGCAGTACATCGCGCCCATCGTGGTGCTGGCGCTGATCTCGCGCAACCCGGCATTCATCCGCGCCAACATGCCGGCCTCCATCGGGAAACCGTTCTACCCCGGCTCATAATCGTGTTTCGTTTTTCCGCCAACCTGTCCTTTTGAGGATTTCCGACAATGAATGATCTGAACAAGCGCTCCCTGCTCAAGCTGGCCGCCCTCACGGCGGTCGCTTCGGCGGCCCTGATCGGCTGCGGCAAGAAAGAAGAAGCGGCAGCACCGGCCCCAGCGCCCGCGCCGGCCCCGGCACCCGCCGCTGCCGCACCGGCTCCGGCAGCGCCGCTGAACATCGCATTCGCCTACGTCGGACCCGTGGGCGACGGCGGCTGGACCTTCGCGCACGACAACGCGCGCAAGGCGCTCGAAAAGGAATTCGGCGACAAGATCAAGACCACCTTCGTCGAAAGCGTGCCCGAGGGCGCCGACGCCGAGCGCGTGTTCCGCGACATGGTGAGCCAGGGCAACAAGCTGATCTTCGGCACCACCTTCGGCTACATGGAGCCGATGCTCAAGGTCGCGGCAGACAGCAAGGACGTGAAGTTCGAGCACGCCACCGGCTACAAGACCTCCGACAACATGCGCACCTACGACAGCCGCACGTACGAGGGCGCGTACATGGCCGGCGTGATCGCCGGCGCCATGACCAAGAGCAACACGCTGGGCGTGGTCGGTTCGGTGCCGATCCCCGAAGTGCTGCGCAACATCAACAGCTTCACGCTGGGCGCGCAGTCGGTCAACCCGAAGATCACGACCAAGGTCGTGTGGGTCAACGAGTGGTTCAGCCCGCCCAAGGAAACCGAAGCCGCCACCGCCCTCATCAACGGCGGCGCCGACGTGCTGTTCCAGAACACCGACTCGCCGGCCGTGCTCAAGACCGCGCAAGAGAAAGGCAAGCGCGCCTTCGGCTGGGACTCCGACATGACCGCCTACGGTCCCAAGGCCCACCTGGCCTCGGCCACCATCAACTGGGCCCCGTACTACATCAAGGCCACCCAGGAAGCCCTGGACGGCAAGTGGACCACCGGCCAGAGCTGGTGGGGCGTGAAGGAAGGTGCCATCGACCTCGTGTCGATCGCCGATGACGTGCCGGCCGAAACCAAGGCCAAGGTCGAGGCAGTGAAGAAGGGCTTGAAGGACGGCAGCTTCGTGATCTGGAAGGGCCCGATCCTCGGCCAGGACGGCAAGGAACTGGTCGCCAAGGACGCGGTGGCCGACGACAAGTTCCTCTCGGGCGTGAACTTCTACGTCAAGGGCGTCGAAGGCAAGGTGCCGGGCGGCGAGAAGAAATAAGCTCGCCCCAGGCTGCGCGTACTTCGTGTCGCTACGCCTTCCCCCTACCGGGGGCAACACCAGCGGCCCGGCAAAGCCGGTTCCGCGGTGTTCGCGAAGGAGCCCGGGCTGCGCCGGGCGGCAGCATATACACCGAAAAGTTCTAACAACCCGCACTTGTTGCGGGTTTTCTTTTTTTGGAGTGTTGCCTACCTGAAAAGTCCTTGTGTCCGCTACAGTAACAATTAGTGTCACTATTGCGTACCGTCGCAGCGCGGAACGCGGCCGAGGCAAGTCCCGGAGGACCATCAACGTTCCATCACGACGAGGCTGAAATGCAGGATGCCGCCACCAACCCCACGTACACAGCGTTGCAACCGCAATTGCCGGAATCGCTGGAGATTCCGGGCTACGACCTGCTGGAGGAACTGGGCGCAGGCGGCTACGGCACCGTCTATCGTGCGCTGCAGCAGCGCACGGGCACCGTGGTCGCCATCAAGGTCGTCAAGCTGCAGGTCGGCAGCCAGCGCGTTGCGCGTTTCCACCGCGAGACCAAGCTCTGCGCCGCGCTGCACCATCCGCACATCGTTCAGCTGCTCGACAAGGGCGAGCAGGGCGCCTGCGTCTATGGCGTCTTCGAGTACGTGCCGGGAGAAACGCTCACCAGCCTGATCCGGCGCAAGGGCGCTTTGACGGCCCCCGAAACCGCCCACCTCATGGCGGAAGTGCTGGATGCGCTGGACTGCGCGCATGCCGCGGGCATCGTGCATCGCGACCTGAAGCCGGACAACGTGATGGTCACGTTCACCGGCGCTGTCCCGCATGCGAAGGTGCTGGACTTCGGCATCAGCACCGTCATACCCACGAACAGGGGCGCCGAATTCCTGACGCTCACGATGACGGAAGAGTCCCTGGGCACGCCGGCCTACAGCGCACCCGAGCAGCTGCGCGGCGAGCCACCCGGCGTCAAGTCCGATCTGTATGCCTGGGGCCTGATGTTCATCGAATGTCTGACCGGCGTGCCCGCCATCCGCGGCGCATCGGCGGCGGAGATTCTTCATCAGCAACTGAGCCCGCAGGAAGTGCCGCTGCCCTCGGAAATCGCCAGCCATCCGGTGGCGTCCGTGCTGCGGCAGGCATTGAGGAAGAAGGCCGCCGACCGCTGCGATTCCGCGGCCACGCTGCTGGCCGAACTCGGGCGCCTGCGGCTGGACGACCTCGTGGGCGTGCTGCGCTCGGCCAAGCAGGCGCAGGACGAGGCGCTGGCCCATACCGTGGTGACGACGCGCGGCTTCTCCGAGAAGCGCCAGCTCACGGTGCTGTGCTGCAGCGTCTCGGTCTGGCCGGACGCCGACGCCGAGGGCGCCGACGATGCCTTGCCCTCGGACATCGAAAAACTGGAACTGCTGCAGCGCAACGAGCTCTCCCTGTTCGCGGAGACCGCCACGCGGCGCGGCGGATTGCTGGCGGGCACGCTGGGCGACCGGATGATCGTGCTGTTCGGCTATCCGCATGCCAGCGACACCGACGCGCGGCAGGCCGGCATGACGGCGCTGGAGCTGATTGCGTTGAGCCGCCAGCGCTCGGCCGCCATCGAGCAGGCGCACGGCGTTCATCTGGGTATCCGCATGGGCATGCACACCGGCATGGCGGTGGTGGCCGCCGGAGAAATCCCGTCGGGCCATGCTGTCAATGTCGCTGTGCGGCTCGAGGGCGTTGCCGAAACCGGGACGCTGCTGGCAAGCGAAAGCAGTTACCGGCTGCTGGGGCGCCATGCGCGCTTCGACAAGGCCGGCAGCGTGGCCCTGCCGGGGCAGTCCGGCGGCATCCAGACCTATTGCCTCAGCAGCAAGCGGCAGGCGTCCATGCTGCACGAGTCGGCGGAACAGGCACTGCACGAGGCGTGCATTGGCCGCGAGCCGGAACTGCAACAGCTGCGCGCGGCGTGGGCCCAGGCCCGGCAAGGCCAAGGCGGCGCGGTGTGGATTCGCGGCGAGCCCGGCATCGGCAAGTCGTGTCTCGCCGACATGCTGCGCGAGCAGGTGGCGCAGGAAGGCTGGCAGACCGTCAGTGCGCAGTGCCAGCCCGAAAGCCAGAACAACGCGCTGACGCCGTTCCTGGCGCTGCTGCGCCAGCGGCTCGACGCCGCGCCCGACGCCGCCACGCCAGACGCCCGGCGGGAGCGGTTGCGCGAGGCCCTGCATGCGGCCGGCTGCGACGGCGAGGCGGTGCTGCCGATCTTCTGCGCATGGCTTTCCCTGCCGCTGGGCGACAGCGCGCCCAGCCAGATGTCTCCCCCGATGCAGAAGGCGCTGTTGCTGCAGTCGATCGCGCAGTGGCTGCTGCACATGGCCGAGGCGGCGCCGCTGCTGCTCCTGCTCGAGGACGTACATTGGGCCGACCCCACGAGCATCGAGTTTCTCGAGCAGCTGGTCGCGCAGCTGCCGCAGCGGCGCGTGCTGCTGGTGTTGACCGCGCGGCCGGAATGGGAGAAGCCGCCGGAACTGCAGGCGGCGTGCATCGAGGTGCGCCGTCTGGAAGACGCGCAGGCGGCCGAACTGGCCCGGCAGGCGCTGGCGCCGAGAATCGCCGCGCCGCAGGTGATCGACAACGTGGTCGCGCGCACCGACGGCGTGCCGCTGTTCATCCAGGAAATGGCGCGCATGCTGCTCGACGCCTACCTGGTGGAGAAGGACGGCGTCTGGGTCTTCAAGGACACCGCGCAGCCAGCGGCCATTCCGGTCACGCTGCGCGACTCGCTGGTCAGCCGCTTCGACCGGCTGGGCCCCGTCAAGGGCCTGCTGCAGCTGGCTGCCACCATCGGGCGGCAGTTCGATGCCGAGCTGCTGTGCGCCTGTTCGGGCAAGCTCCCCGAAGCCATGGACAAGGACATGGCCGTGCTGCTCGACGCGGGGCTCGTGGCGCCGGCCGGGCCGCCGGGCGCCTTCATCTTCCGCCACGCGCTGATCCGCGACACCGCCTACGAGTGCATGCTCGTCGCGCAGCGCCAGCAGCAGCACCGCAACGTGGCGCAGACGCTGCTGGACAGCCAGCCGCAGCGCGTGGCGGACGAGCCGGGCAGCGTGGCCCAGCACTGGGCGGATGCCGGCGAGCACGCGCAGGCCATGGCGCTGGCGGTGCAGCAGCTGCGCATTACCCAGCATCGCTCGCTGAACGACGAAACCATTTCCTACGCCCAGCACATCGACGGCTGGATGGCGCGCCTGGATGGCGCTGCGCAGCGCGAGGCGCGCCTCGACGTGAACAGCTACGTCACGCAGGCGATGATGAACAAGTACGGCTGGGCGCATGCGCAGGTGGTGGACCGCATCGCCCTGTCGCAGGAACTGCTCGACGACAGCGTGCCCCGCGAGAAGCAGGTGCAGCACCTGTGGACGCTGATCACCTTCCACCACGTCGCGAGCAACCGCGCCGAGGTGCAGCGGCTGAGCCAGCGGTTGCTCGACCATGCCGTGCAGCAGCAGGACCAGGGCGTGTTCGTGGCGGCACAGACTTATCTTGGGCTCGCGCACTATTCCGATGGCCAGTTCGAACTCGGCGAGCAGTCGCTGACCGACGCCATCGAGCGCTACAGCCCCGAATCGCACGCGCACCATGCCGCCGACTTCGGCTTCGACACCCGCGTATGGGCCACCACGGGGCGCGCGCTGGTGCGCTGGTTCGCGGGCCACGACGCGGCCGCCCGCACCGACGCCGCGAATGCCGTCCGGTGGGCGCGGGAGATGTCGCACATTCCGTCGCTGAGCATGGCCCTGCTGTACCAGAGCCTGGGCCACCAGGCCCGCAACGACAAGGCGCGGGCGCTGGTCAGCACGGGCGAACTGCTCGGCATCACCGCGCGCTATGGCCTGCCGGCGTTCCAGGGGTATGCGGAAATCATCCGCTGCTGGGCCACCGGCGACGTCGACAGCATCGCGCAAGCCGACGCCTGGGTGCAGGCGCTGTGGGGCATGGGCTGCCGCTATTGCCAGACCTACTACCGTGCCTTCGCCGCGGACACGCTGGCCGCCAACCAGCGCTGGAGCGAAGCGCTCGAGCGCATCGACGAGTGCCTGCGCATGGCGGACGAGCTCAAGGAAGGGCTCTACAGGTCCGAGCTCCATCTGCAGAAGGCCCGCTACCTGCAGGCCGCCGGCGGTGAGCGCGCGGCGGTGGCCGCCTGCTTCGCGCAGGCCGCCGAAGTAGCGCGCGAGGGGGCCAAGCACAGGACCGAGTACGAGGCCCTGGCGGCGTTGCAGGCACTGGCGCCTGAAGGCCGCGACGTGGCCGCACGCCTGGAGGAGCTGGCCGGCCTGCGGTCGGAGTTGTCTGCACGCATGCCCCTGCATGCATTTGTTTCTTGAACCAAGGATGAAGTGACCATGACCCCTCAACGCCAAAGCGCCGAACCGCTGCTCGAATTCCGCCTTGCCTATCTTCGAGGCGTTGCCCGATCGTGGCAGGACGATGCCTACCGCCGCGAACTGCTCGACCAGCAGGACATCCAGCCCATGCTGCGCCGCGACTTCGGCCTGCCGACGATGTGGCCGCAAGTCGACATCAGGCTCTTCCAGAATCCGGATCCGGACATGCGCGCCGAATGGAAGCCGATGCTGACTTCCGGCTGGGTCGGCCCCGACGATTCCTTCATCATCGTGCTGCCGCAGGCGCCTTCTTCGCATGCCGCGGAGGCGCTGGCCGCCTACTACCAGGTGTTCCCGAACTTCATGGGCGGCGCCGTCGCCTTCGAGGCGCCCGAAGAGTCCACCGCCGGCCTGATGAAAGCCGCGCTGCCCACGGGCCTTGGCATCCCCGGCGGCGGCGAAGGTTCGCTGCTGGCGTTTGGCGGCCTGGTGCTGCGCGCGATCGCGCTCGCATGGCAATCGCCGGAGTTCCTTTTCGACCTGACGCGCGACCCCGACACCGACAAGGCGCCGGTGCTGAGCCAATGGCTGGGCTACAACAATCCGTTCAATTTCAAGATCCTGTTCACGACCAATTCCGCCTTCACGTGGGACACGGCGCGCGGCGAATGGAACCTGGAGAATGCCGACGGCTCGCCGATCAAGAACGGCCTCCTCCTCAACTACCCGAACGCGCCGGTGGAAGAGGGCATGCGGGCGATCGCGCTCACCTCGTACAACAACACGGGCGACCCCTATCCCTTCACCTGCTGAGTCCGCGGTCGACCGGGGGCTGGCCACTGGCGCGCTGCAAGGCGCCACGGCCACGCTCCTGCTGACACTGGCCGCGCGCGCCGAGGCCAGCCGCCTGCGCGGCGATGCGCAGGCGTTCTCCGACCCCGAGGCGCAGCGCATCGCGGCCTCGCTTCCCTTCGACCTCTCGGCCTATGCGATGGACGCGGCATTCGTCAGGAGCGTGGTCCTGCGCGCCGCACTGTTCGACCGTTTCGCGGCCGAATTCCTCGCAATCCATCCGGGGGGCCTGTGCATCACGCTGGGGGCGGGCCTTTGCACGCGGCGCAGCCGGCTCGGGGCGGCCGTGGCGGCAGGTTCCCGCTGGCTGAACATCGACCTGCCGGACGCCATCGGCCTGCGGGCGCAGCACATGGCGCGCGGCGAAGGCGAGACCGACCTCGCCTGCTCGATCCTCGACGACGCGTGGCTCGACGCCGCCGGCCTGCCCGGCGAGCGGCCCGTGCTCGCGATGCTGGAGGGCGTCTGCCCCTACCTGCCGCAGGCGCCGCTGGAGGCCCTGCTGTGCCGGTTGGCCGGGCGCTTCGAGCACGGCGCGACGCCGTGCACCGTCGTGCTCGACCATGTGCACCCGGTGCTCGCGCGCCAGCCCATGGCGGTGGGCGGCATGCGGCTGCCGGTGGTGTCGGGCTTCGAAGATGCCGTGCAGATCGCGCGTCTGCATCCGTCGATGCGGGTGCTGTCCGAAGACCACATCTATGCGCAATTCTCCGAACAGCATCGGCTGTTCGAAGCGGCGTTCCAGGCTGCGACGGGTGCCTGGCCCTATGCCGTCGTGCGCCTTGCGCTGGGCCCGCAAGACGATGCGTAGCGCCGCGGCACCGGATTTCTTCGGCGACGTTTTCCGGTGGCACGAGAAGCACCTGCCGCCGGTCGTGCTGAAGGACAACCTGCTGCTGTTGAGCGAGAACGAGCTGCTCGTGCTCGGCTCGCCGGGCGTCATGGCCCTCGAGCGCGTGCTGCGCGAGCGTGTCAGCCTCGCGGCTTATTGCCGCAGCGAAGGCGCGGCCGCGCCGCTCGCGGAAATGCTGCATGCGCTCGAAGCATTGGCGCGCCAGGGGCTCGTGCGACCCGCCGCGACGGACGGCGGCGAGCCGTACCTCGTGCCCG
Source organism: Variovorax sp. Varisp36 (assembly GCF_047304235.1). Lineage (NCBI taxonomy): Bacteria > Pseudomonadati > Pseudomonadota > Betaproteobacteria > Burkholderiales > Comamonadaceae > Variovorax > Variovorax sp. Varisp36. The sequence goes on along the minus strand of NZ_JBGLYU010000024.1, from coordinate 41,360 downwards.
ATTTCTCGGTGGAACCCGCGCGTGCGGCCGTCTCCGATCACGTCGATTTCGTCCTGCTGTCGCAGGCCGTGAACGACGGCGCGGCACGGCGCTGGGGGCTGGCGATCGCCGAGGCGGGCGGCGCTGGCCTCACCCTCGTGTTCTGCGACGACTGCCTGGACCCGCGGCTCGGCGTGATCGATGCGCAGCAGCGCGCTTCGGGGCGTCCATGGCTGCTGGTCAAGCCGACGGGCGAACAGGCCATGGCCGGCCCGGTCTTCAGGCCGCGTGGGAAGCCGGCCGGCCCCTGCTGGCATTGCCTCGCGCACCGCTGGCTCGGGAACCGGCCGGCGCGCGCCTGGTGGCAGGACCGCCACGGCGGCATGGTGATCGGCCCGCCCGTGCGCACCGGCGACGGGCTTGTCGGCGAACGCCTCGATCGACTGCTCCCCATCGCCAGGCAGCTCGCCGCGCACCCTGATGCGCAGGTGCGCACGCTGGATTCGCCGCAGCCGCATTTCGTCTTCGGCCGTCCCCAGTGCCCGCAGTGCGGAACGCCGGGGCTCATGGCGCAGCGGCAACGCGAACGCATCGCGCTGGCGCCGGGCCTGCCCGCCGCCCGGCGCGATGGCGGCTGGCGCACGGTGCCTGCCTCGGCCACGGTGGAGCGGCTCGCGCGCCACGTCAGTCCGCTGTGCGGCGCGATCGCGCAGGTGCGGCCGCTCAACGCCGAATCCGACGATGCGCTGACGGTCTATCGCAGCGAGATCTTCAGGACTGCACCGGCCGGCGGCGACGCGCTGCCCGGCCCGCTGACCCAGGTCTGCCTCGGCAAAGGCATGTCGATGGCGCAGTCCCGTGCCAGCGCTTTGTGCGAGGCGGTCGAACGCCACGCCGCCTTCTACCAGGGCGACGAGGCCTCGGTCGTCGCGCTCGCCGCCGACCTTGACGCGCGCTGCGTCCAGCCGCAGGCGCTGGCGCTGTTCAGCGATCGGCAACGCGCGCGGTTCGACACGGAGAAGCCACCGCACGCGGTGGCGAACTCGTCCGCAGCCCCGGGTCAGCCCGCATGGTGGACGCCCGCCTGGTCGCTGACTTCCGATGCCCGCTGCTACCTCCCGCTGGCTTTCTGCTTCGCGAATGCGCCGGTGCCAAGCCAGTGCCACGTCGGCTGGACATCGAACGGATGCGCCGCCGGGAACACGCGCGAGGAAGCCATCCTGCAGGGCTTTCTCGAACTGGTGGAGCGCGATGCCGCAGCCATCTGGTGGTACGGCGAAATCCGCAGGCCGGCCATCGACCTCGGTGGCCTGTGCGCCGAAATCCGCCTGCGCATCGAGCGCACCTGCGGCCCGGAGTGGGAGCGCTGGGTGCTCGACATCACCCATGACTTCGGCATCCCGGTGGCGGTTGCCGTCGGCCGGCACGGGCAAACGGGCGAGTGGGCCATCGGCTTCGGCTGCAGCACCGACCGCGCGCTGGCCTGCGAACGCGCGCTCACGGAAATGAGCCAGCTGATCGTGGCCGGCAAGACCTTTGCAATGCAGCGCGCCGGCTTTCTCATGCCGTCGAAGGTGAGCGACGCCGTGCCGGCGCCGGCCGCGCAGACGGATATCGCCGAAGAAATCAAGCGCTGCGTCGGCATTGCCGCTGCCCTCGGCCTGGAGACCATCGTCCTCGACCACACGCGCCCCGACATCCCGCTGTGCACGGTGAAGGTGATCGTGCCCGGCCTGTGCCACATCTGGCCGGAGCTGGGCAACCCGCGCCTGTACAGGGTGCCCGTCGCCATGGGATGGCGCGACACTCCGATGAGCGAGGGTGACCTCAATCCACAGGCGCTCTACGTCTGACCTCGCGAGAGAGAATGCACCGATGGCTATTTTCAGGAACAAGCTCGACGGGCGCGCCACCATGCTGCGGCCCGTGCATGCCTTCGGCCGCCGCGCCTCGGCATGCCAGACGGTGCTGAAGGCGCCGGACGTGTCACAGGTCCATGCGCTTGTCCGATGGAACAGCCGCGCATGGGAGATCGTCGACCAGAGCCGCAACGGCACCACGTTGAACGGCGAGCGCCTGCCGGGCGGCCGCTGGACCGTCTTGCCCGCGGGCGCCGAAGTCCGCATGGGCGTGGGCGATGAAACGGTCTGGATCGCGGACGACCTCGCGCCGCCGGCCACCTGCCTTTTTCCGAACGAGGGCCGCGGCGCCGCCGTGGTGCTGAACCTCCGCGAAAACCTGCTGCCGGACGAGCAGCAGCCTGAAGTGAACGTGTATTTCCACGAAGGCAAATGGATGCTCGAGCACATCGGCGGCATCGAGTACCTCAGCGATGGCACCGTGGTCCGCACCTCGGGCAGCACGTGGGAGTTCGTGCTGGGCGACGACCTAGCGTCCACTTCCGAGAACCCGATCGCAGCCTCGGCGCCGGCCTCGGCGGAGGTTTCGCTGCACTTCAATGTCAGCCAGAACGAGGAGCACACGAGCCTGAGCCTGGTGGCGGACGGCAAATCGGTGTCGCTCGGCGAACGCATTCATCACTACACCCTCGTCACGCTCGCCCGCGTGCGGCAGCAGGACGCGCAAAAAGGCGTTGCGCCGCAGAGCCAGGGCTGGATCGGGCTGGACGAACTCTCGCGCATGCTGGGCGTGGAGCCTTCGTACGTGAACATCCAGATCTTCAGGGCGAAGCACCAGATCCTCAATGCATTGGCGCCCCGGCTGGCCGAGCCGCCGCTGGTCGAGCGACGGCGCGGGAACGTGCGCCTCGGCAACTATCCCTTCGAGATCCAGGGTGGCGCACAGCGCGTGTAATCGCCTGTAATTTCATTCTCCACCCGCGATCCCTAGAGTGAGGTCCAGCTCGGTGCCGTTGCGGCACCAACCGCCTGATCCATCACTTCCGGAAGAGAGTTGCCATGGGGATGATCTATTCAGTCACGGTCAACAACCATGCGAGTCATTCGGCTTATTTCATGGTGTTCCAGAACGACCCGACGCAATGGGCGCCGAATGCGCTGTCGCTGGCCTGGTTCGCCGAGTTCTCGAACCCGGGCCCGAGTTCGCGCGTCAAGTTCCAGTGGAGCGTCGACACCGGCTTCTCCTGGGCTGAAACTGGCGAACTGCAGCCCGGCACCCAGTTCACCGCCACGGAAACCTACGACGCGACCGGCCTGAACAACAAGATCACGCTCGACTACGACCGTGCCTACCGGTTCGTGAACCCGATCCCGGGACCCGATCGGTCGCGGTTCTATCTCGCCGAGTCGGCCAGCGTCCCGGGCAGGTCCGCGGCTGCCGTGGGCGTGACCATGGGAGGCAGCACGGTGTATGCGGCGCAGGCACGCCCCAACCAGAACCTGGCCTTCTCGCCGCGCCCCCGCTACTTCATCGCCTATGGCGACTACGAGGAAGGCGATGTGATCGACGTCAGCGCGATCAACAACCCACTCGAGTTGCCGTATCCGGCCGGCGTCTACGCGCTGACCACCACATTGAACGCCAATGGAACCTGGGACCCGCCAAAGAGCCTGGCCCATTCCAACGCGAGCCGCCTGCGGCTGCTCGCGGTTTGAATTTTCAGCTGTCACACCTCCTGGTTTCCTCGAGGACACCCATCATGAGAAGCACACGCCATGCTGCAGAACACACCTTCACCGATTCTTGCACCTCGCCAGCCGCTTCAATCGAGCTTGCGGAGTCAGGCAATGCGCCCACAGCAAGCCGCCGTTGAGCGGGTAGCGACGCGGCGCGTGTTCCTGGTGCCCCCAGGCGCCCGTCTGCAGGACCCCAACGTCGATTGCCTGGCCATGGACGAGGAGGTCTGGGAGCGCGGCTATACGCTGGTGATCGACGAGGTGAAGCGCGGCCCGCTGCAGGACTTCTGGAAGCACTACTACGGCACCTCCGCCGAGATGGCGATGTCCGGCAACGGGCTGATGGAGTTCCGCAAGGACATCATGGCGATCACCCCGGATTGCCTGAGCGAGCCGGCCGTGTTTCGGTTTCTCGTGCAGTTGACCCGGATGTGCGTGCGGGCGTACAGCGTGCAGGGCAGCCTGCACGTCGTCGCTGAATAAATACTCCCCCAGGCTACGCGCACTTCGTGTCGCTGCGCCAACCCCCTCGCCGGGGGCGACACCTGCGGCCCGGCGGAGCCGGTTCCGCGGTGTCTCGCGAAGGGGACGCGCCGGTTCGAACGCCGTGGCGTGCCGGGCGCATTGGCGCTGTCAGGATTGCGGGGGCTGGAGCTGCGCCGCCATCTTCTGGTGGATCAGGTTCACGGCCTTCAGCGGGCGCAGCATCACCTTGAACTCGGTGATCCTGCCTGCGTCGTTCCACTTCATCATGTCGACGCCATTGATCTGGATGCCGTCCAGCTCGAGCGCGAATTCGAGCACCGCATCGTGCTCTGACCTGAGCTCGCGCACATAGCGGAAGCTCTCGTTGAAGAACACCTGGAATGCCGCCGCCAGGTACTTCTGCGTGATGCGTTTGCCCACCTGGGGCGTGTGCACCACCGGCGAATGGAAGACGGCCTCGTCGTCGAGCAGGGCATCGAGCCCCGCCACATCGCGTTCCTTGACGAGCCGGTGCCAGGTGGCGAGGGTGTCGATCGGCATGTGTCTCCTGAAGAGGTGAGTAGGATGCCCGGCATTTGACGCACAGGCGTGCGACATGGCAAGACATCCCGGGCACCTGGGCGACTCGTCAGGCCAGCCGGTCGAGCAGGCTGTACCAGGCCACGCCCCCGGCCACGTAGAAGCGCTGCAGGCCATGCAGCGGGATCGGCTGGATCGGCGTCACCGGGTACGGAAAATCCGCGCCCGCATCCACGAGCCGCGCAGCCAAGTGCTTGCCCATGCTCGTGGCCAGCGCGATGCCCCGGCCGTTGTAGCCCAGCGCGATCGTCATGCCCGGCGCCGGCGTGTGCACGTGCGGCATGAAGTCGCGCGTGACGGCGATTCGGCCGGCCCAGCGGTACTCGTAGCGCAGCGGCCCGAGCTGCGGGAACAGTAGCTCCAGCGAGCGCTCCAGGTGCGCGAAATCGGCGGGACCGCCCGGGTCGGCGAAATGGCCGCGCCCGCCCATCAGCAGGCGGCCCTGCGCGTCCTTGCGGAAGTAGAGCAGCAGGCGCTGCGAGGTCGAGGCGGTTTCGCCGCGCGGCAGGATCGCGTCGGCCGCCGCGCCCTTCAGCGGCTCGGTGGCCACGATGAAGCTGTTGGCCGCCAGCACCGTGCGCTTCAGCCCGGGCCATAGCGCGCCCGTGTAGCCGTTGGTCGCTATGACGACTTGCTCCGCGGTGACGCTGGCGCCCGTCGACGTGCTCGCATGCCAGTGCGAGCCGCGCCGCTCCAGCGCCGTGACCTCGATGCCGCCGTGCACGGCAACGCCCAGGCCCTGCGCGGCGCGCACCAGCCCGCGCGTGTAGGCCAGCGGCTGGATGCCGCCGGCGCGGCCGTCGAGCCAGCCGCCGGCGAAGGTATCGGTGCCCAGCCGTGCCGCGACGGCCGCGCGGTCGAGCGGCAGCGTGTTCACGCCGCGCCTGGCCCATTGTTCGGCGCGCGCATGCAGGCCGGCCACGTCCTTCTCCGAATAGGAAACCTGCAGCCAGCCGTTGCGCACCGGCTGGCAGTCGATGCCGTGGCGCGCGATCAGGTCGAACACCAGGTCGGCCGAGCCCGAAACCGCATCGATCAGCGGCTCGGCGCGCTCGGCGCCGTACAGCCGCACGAGCTCGTCGGGGTCGTGCTTGAGCGTCGGGTTCACCTGCCCGCCGTTGCGCCCCGAGGCACCCCAGCCGGGCTCATGTGCCTCGAGCACGCAGACCTGCACGCCGGCCTCGGCCAGGTGCAGCGCGGCAGACAGGCCGGTGAAGCCGCCGCCCACGATCAGCACGTCGGCCTTGCGCGATCCGGCGAGCGGCGGCGTCGGCGGAGCTGGGGGGGCTGTTGCAGCCCAGAGCGACGGCGGCATGGCACTGGCTGCGCTCATGCACGCACCTCCGGAGAGCCGGCCGCACCGGAAGGATGCAGCACGCGCCGCAGGAAGTCCTGCGTGCGCGCATGGCGAGGCGCGCCCAGCACCTGCGCGGACGGGCCTTCCTCGACGATGCTGCCGCTGTGCAGGAAGCACACGCGGTCGGCCACCTCGCGGGCGAAGCCCATCTCGTGCGTGACCACGATCATCGTCATGCCCTCGTCGGCCAGCGCACGCATCACGCCGAGCACGTCGCCGACCAGCTCGGGGTCGAGCGCCGAGGTCGGCTCGTCGAACAGCATGGCCTCGGGCTTCATCGCGAGCGCGCGGGCGATCGCCACGCGCTGCTGCTGCCCGCCCGAGAGCTGCGCGGGCCAGGCCTGTGCCTTCTCGGCCAGCCCGACCTTGGCCAGCAGCGCCATCGCTTCCTCGCGCGCCTGCGCGGCGTTCTGGCGCAGCACGTAGACGGGGCCTTCCATCACGTTCTCCAGCACGGTGCGGTGCGGGAACAGGTTGAAGCGCTGGAACACCATGCCCATGCGGCTGCGCAGCCGGTGGATGTTCGGTGCGTTGCGGTCCACGCGCTCGCCGAAGGCGCGGATCTCGCCGCCCTCGTACGACTCCAGCGCGTTGATGCAGCGAAGCACGGTCGACTTGCCCGAGCCCGACGGGCCGATCAGGCACACCACCTCGCCCTTGTCCACGTGCAGGCTCACGCCCTGCAGCACGCGGTGCGCGCCGAAGCGCTTCTCGAGTCCCTCGACGTGGATCATGGCTGCTTCCTCCCGGCGGCGAAGCGCTTCTCGAGCCGGCGCAGGCCCCAGACCAGCGGCAGGCTCATCAGCAGGTAGAGGAGGGCGACCAGGGTGTAGACCGTCATGTTCTGGAAGGTCGACGAGGCGATGAGCTGGCCCGCGCGCGTCATCTCGGCCACGGTGATGGTCGAGACCAGCGAGGAGTCCTTCAGCATCATCACCAGCGTGTTGCCGTAGGGCGGCAGCGCGATGCGAAAGGCCTGCGGCAATATCACGCGCCGCATGATCAGCGCCGAGCGCATGCCCATGGCCTGCGCCGCTTCGCGCTGGCCCGGATCGACCGCCTCGATGCCGGCGCGGAAGTTCTCGGCCTGGTAGGCCGAGTAGGCGATGCCCAGCCCGATCACGCCGGCCTGGAAGGCCGTGAGCTGCACACCGAACTCCGGCAGCACGAAGTAGATGTAGAAGAGCTGCACGATGATCGGCAGCCCGCGGATCACGTTGACGATCACCGTGGCGGCCCACGAGAGCGCGCGCACCGGCGAGAGCTTCATCAGCGCGAGCCCGAGGCCGAGCACGCTGCTCAGCAGGAAGGAGAGCACCGTCACCTGCACGGTGACCACGGCACCCTGCAGGAGGATCGGCAGGAAGTCCTGCGCGTGCTGGAGGAAGGAGGGAGCAGCCATCTGCATCAGTCCTGTCGCGCGGTGCGCGGCCCGTCGAATCGACCGGCCGACGTAGGCAGGCCCATTCGGGGAGCACCGCGGAGCCGGCTTTGCCGGGCCGCAGGTGTTGCCCCCTGCAAGGGGGGTGGCGCAGCGACACGAAGTGCGCGAAGTCTGGGGGTGTGCATCAGATCCCCCACTTCTGGACGATCTTGGCGAGCGTGCCATCTGCCTTGATGGCGGCGATCGCCTTGTTGATGCGCGCCAGCGTCTCGGTGTCGCCCTTGCGCACCACCAGGCAGACGTCGCCCACGTTCACGGCCTTGTAGCTGTCGACCAGCTTCACGCCGGGGAAGGTGTTCTGGCGGATCTGGTAGGCCATGATGGGCTGGTCGCCGAGGCCCGCCTTGATGCGCCCGAGCGAGAGGTCGCGCGTCATGTCGGCCACCGAGTCGTAGCTGCGCACTTCCTTGAAGATGCCCTTCTTGTTCAGCATGTCGAGGAACACCGTGCCGACCTGCGCGCCCACCACCTCGCCCTTGAGCTCGTCGAGCGAGACGTATGCGCGGGCGTCGTCGGCCTTGACGATCAGGCCTTCGCCGTACGAGTAGACCGGGTCGCTGAAGTCGACCACCTCCTGGCGTGCCGGCGTCTTCAGCATGGCGGCCGAGACGATGTCGATCTTGCGCGCGGTGAGCGAGGGGATCAGCGCGGAGAAAACCGTCTGCTGCACGTTGACGCCGAAGCCGCCGGCCTTGCCCACGGCGGTGACGGTGTCGACCATCATTCCCTGGATGCTGTTGGTCTTCACGTCCAGGAAGGTGAAGGGCACGCCGGTGGCCGTGGCACCCACGTTGTAGGTGGGCGCGGCGCCCTGCGCGGCGGCCAGCGAGGCGGCGCCGGCGATGCAAAGACCCAGGGCCAGGCGATGAAGGCGGCGAACGATGCGATTCATGGAAGCACTCCTCGAAGCAAGGGAAGTTGAAGAAAGAAGAAAGAAAAGAGAGACAGGGAAGGAAAAGATGCGCGGCACCCGCGATGCAACATGCATGCCAATAATCGATTCTTTTGAATCTCTAAACAATAAATAAAAACCACTAGTCGAGTCTGAAATATCGATATTCGATATTTCGAAGGAACGTGGCTATACTCCACCGCCATGGACGCCACACCCGACACAGCCCCCGAAGACGGCCAGAGCCTGCTTTTCAATCAGTCGCTGGAGAAGGGCCTGGCCGTGCTGCGCGCCTTCAGCGCCCGGCGCCGCACCATGACGCTGGCCGACGTGGCCGAGGCCACCGACATCACCAAGAGCTCGGCGCAGCGCATGGTCTTCACGCTCGAGAAGCTGGGCTATGTGCGCAAGCACCCGAAGACGCGGCGCTACCAGCTCACGCCGAGGGTCATGGAGATCGGCTTCAACTACCTCGCGGCGCACTCGCTGATCGACGTGGCCAACCCCTTCCTGTCGGAACTCACCAAGGTGACGACCGAAACCTCCTGCCTCACCGAGCCCGACGGGCTGGACATGGTCTACGTGGCGCGCTTCGTCAGCGCGCAGTTCGTGCCGGTGCACATGCCCATCGGCAGCCGCATTCCGATGTACTGCACGGCTTCGGGGCGCGCCTTCCTCAGCGCGCTGCCCGAGGACGAGGCGCGCGCGCTCATCGAAGCCTCCGACCGCGTGGCCCACACCATGCACACCCGCACCGGCGTGGACGAGATCCTGGAAGAGCTGCGCCAGGCGCGGCAGCAGGGCTTCGCCACCAATGCCGAGGAGCTTTTCCTCGGCGACATGACCATCGCCGCGCCCGTGCTGGGTGCACAGGGGAGGCCGGTGGCCTCGGTGCACATCGTCGCGCCGACCAGCCGCTGGACGCTGGAGGAGGCGGTGCGCAAGCTGGCGCCCACGCTGCTGCTGTGCGCGCGCTCGCTCACCAGTTCGGCGCGCAGCATCGACTGACACCTATACGGTTTCAGACATCGCGCCGGCAGGTGGGTGCCCTTATGCTGTGCGGGATCACAACGCAGCAGCAGTTCGCACCCACCATGACCGATTTCCGCCCCACCTACGACAAGAGCTTCGACCGCATCGCCGCCGAGCGCCTGCCTGCGCTGCTGCGCGCCATGCCCAAGGCCGAGCTGCACATGCACATCGAGGGCTCGCTCGAACCCGAACTCATCTTCGCGCTCGCGCAGCGCAACGGCGTGTCCATTCCGTACGCCAGCGTCGAGGAACTGCGCCGTGCCTACGCCTTCACCAACCTGCAGAGCTTCCTGGACATCTACTACGCCGGCGCCAGCGTGCTGCTCAAGGAGCAGGACTTCTACGACATGGCCTGGGCCTACCTGGAGCGCGCCGCGGCCGACAACGTGGTGCACACCGAGATGTTCTTCGACCCGCAGACGCACACCGCGCGCGGCGTGGCGATGGAAACGGTGGTCAACGGCCTGCACCGCGCATGCGTCGATGCGCAGCCGTTGCTCGGCGTGAGCGCGGCTCTCATCCTGTGCTTCCTGCGTCACCTGAGCGAGGAAGAGGCTTTCGAGACCCTGGAGCAGGCGCTGCCGTTTCGGGACAAGTTCATCGGCGTGGGGCTCGATTCGAGTGAAGTCGGCCACCCACCGGAAAAGTTCGCGCGCGTGTTCGCGCGCTGCCGCGAACTGGGTTTTCACCTCGTCGCGCACGCGGGCGAAGAAGGCCCGCCCGAGTACGTGTGGAGTGCGCTCGACGTGCTCAAGGTCGAGCGCGTCGACCACGGCGTGCAAAGCACCAAAGACCCGGCGCTGATGAAGCGGCTCGCACAAGACCGCATCCCGCTCACCGTGTGCCCGCTGTCGAACCTCAAGCTCTGCGTGTTCCCCGACCTGTCGCAGCACAACCTGGGCGCGCTGCTCGATGCGGGCCTGGTCGCCACTGTCAACTCGGACGACCCAGCCTACTTCGGCGGCTACATGAACCAGAACTTCACGCAGACCTTCGCGGCCACCGGGCTCAACGCGCAGCAGGCCTGGCAACTCGCGGCGAACAGCTTCGAGGGCAGCTTCATCGACGCGGCCGCAAAGCGCGCTTACGTCGACCGGCTCAACGCGGTCTTCGCGACCTTCTGATCGGCAGTGGCTGCGGTATCGGGCCGCGGCACCAGCAGTGGCATTGCCACCAGCGCACAGGCGCTGGCCGCGAGCCACACCAGCGGCCAGCCCTGCAGCGCCAGCAGGTGGGGAATAGAGAAGGGCGTGATGAAGCACACCAGGAACACGCTGGTGTTCGCCATGCCCAGCGCCGTGCCGGCACGGGATGCGCCGGCCAGCGTGGCGAGCTCGGTGTAGGCCACGCCGTGCCATGCCGACACGCAGACACCGCTCACACCCAGCAGCACGACCAGCGCGATCCGCAGCGCCAATGAATCGGCGACATGTGTACCGGCGGCCATCACCAGCACCGCGAGTGCAGCGAACAGCAGCACGCTGAGGGCGCCGCAGGCGCGCAGGTAGGCCGGCCGGTTGCGGCGGCGGTCGGTCCAGCGGCCGCTCCACACGCGCATCACCATCGCACCGACCTGCGTGAAGACCATCGTAGCGGTGATCGTCGCCAGGCCCGCATGTCCGAAGTCGTGCAGGAACACAGTGCCGAAGGACAGCACCGCGAACTGCGGCGCGCAGAGAATGCCGATGCCCAGCACGATGCGCCACACGCGAGCGTCGCGCAGCGGGCCGCTCTTGGACACGGCACGCGCTTCGGCCGTGGCCTTGGTACGGGGCGCGACAGGCGGCTCGTGCACCCAGGCCCAGCTCATGGCCGCGCTCAACGCACACAGCAAGGCCAGCAGGCCGTAGAGCGCGGCAAAGCCGAAGTGCAGAGCGACGAAGGGCAGCACCAGCGCGCCGATGCCGCCGCCCATCGGCACGGCCGTCTGGCGGATGCTCATCGCGAGGCCGCGCTCGCCAGCGTCGAACCATGTCATCACCGCACGGCCGCTGGCACCGTTGACGCTGCCGCCCAGCAGGCCGACCAGCAGCAGCCCGGCGCCGAGCCAGCCGAGGCCGGGAATGTGCCCTGCGCCCGGCGCGGCCCACAGCGCCATCGCCACCAGCGCGACGGCCGTGCTGCCCAGGCCCGTCAGCAGCACGGGCCGGTCGCCCCAGCGGTCCGTCAACAGGCCCCACGGCAGCTCGCTCACGGCAATGCCCAGCCCCATGAGGCCCAGCACCAGCCCGAGCGTGGCGTTGTCGAGCTGGTAGCCGGTGCGCATCAGCACGGCGGTCATGGGAATGCCGCTGAAGGCCACGGAAAAGGCCGCGTTGGCGGCCACGCCTGCAGCCAGCACTTTCCAGCGGTGGCGTGGGGAAAACGAAGAGGAGTGGGGTGAAGGGGTCATGTTGCAGGGCAGTGTCGGCCGCTGCAAAGGTTTTGAAAATCAGAAAATAATGAGCCCATCGTCCCAAAAATCAGGACTATAAGAAAAGGACCCGACATGAGCCAGGTGATGTTCGATCTCGACGTGCTGCGCACCTTCTCCACCGGCATCGCGCTCGGCAGCTATGCGCGCGCGGCCGACAGGCTGGGCCGTTCGACCTCGGCGGTGAGCGCGCAGCTGAAGAAGCTGGAGTCGCAGGCCGGCACCGTGCTGTTCCGCAAGGCCGGCCGCGGGTTGGAGCTCACCGATGCAGGCGAGACGCTGCTGACCTATGCCCACCGCATGCTCGAACTGAATGAAGAAGCCGGCGCCGCCATGCGCGGCACCGACCTGCAGGGCTGGGTGCGCCTGGGCCTGCAGGAAGACTTCGGCGAGACGCTGCTGCCCGCCGTGCTTGGCCGCTTCGCGCGCGCACATCCCAAGGTGCGCATCGAGGCCTGCGTGGCGCGCAGCGGCGAACTGCGCGAGCGGCTCGAACTCGGCCAGCTCGACCTGGCACTGGCGTGGGACGCGGGCGACCAGCCCCTGTCGCCCTACGCCGAACGCGTCGCCCGCCTGCCGTTGTTGTGGATCGGCCCGAAGACGCCCGATAGGGTCGAAGCACCCTGGTGGACGGAGCGCGAGAGCCGCGGCGCCGGTACGCGCCAGGCCAGGAGCAAGGAGCCGCTGCCGCTGATCATGCTCGACGCCCCGTGCCCGTTGCGCGAGATCGTGATCACCGCGCTCGACCGCGCCGGCGTGCCGTGGCGCCGGGCTTTCGGCAGTGCCAGCCTCGCGGCGCTGTGGGCTGCCGCATCGGCCGGACTGGGTCTTACGGTGCGCACGCCTTTCGGGCTGCCCTCGCACGTACGCGCCATCGATCGCGCGACGCTGTCCCTGCCGGCGCTGCCGCAGATATCGCTCGTGCTCTATCGTGCGCAGGCCCACTCCGAGGCCCCGGCGAGCCGGCTGGCCACGCTGTTGCTGGAGGCTGTGCGCCAGCATGTGCAGCTCGAGTAGAAAAACGGCCGCGCGAAGGCCGCACTAAAATCCGAACCCCGCAGCCGGGCGTCCCGGCCGGCTGCGGGTTGTGCTTTTCCGGGGCCATGTAGAGGAACACCATGTACAAAAACCTCGTTGGCCGCGCCGTTCTGGCGTGCGCTGCCGCCTGTTTTTTCTTTTCTCCCGCCTTTTCGCAGACGCAGTCGCCCAAAGCGCCGCTGAAGATCGGCTTCGTCTACGTCACGCCCGTCACCGATGCCGGCTGGGTGCGCCAGCACGAGGAAGGCCGCAAGGCCGTCGATGCGGCGCTGGGCGGCAAGGTCCAGACCACCTACGTCGAGAACGTGGCCGAAGGCGCCGACGCCGAGCGCGTGATCCGCGACCTCGCGCAACAGGGCAACACGCTCATCTTCACGCCGAGCTTCGGCTACATGGAGCCGACGCTGAAGGTGGCGAAGGACTTCCCCGAGGTGAAGTTCGAATCGATCACCGGCTACAAGACCGCGCCCAACGTCGCGACCGCCAATGCGCGCTACTACGAGGGCCGCTACCTCGCGGGCATCGCGGCCGGCCGCATGACGAAGACCAACATCGCCGGCTACGTCGCGGGCTTCCCGATTCCCGAGGTGCTGCAGGGCATCAACGCCTTCGCGCTCGGCATGCGCTCGGTGAATCCGGCTGCGAAGGTCCACGTGGTGTGGCTCAACGAGTGGTTCGATCCGCCGAAGGAGCGCGACGCCGCGATGGCGCTGTTCGACCGGAACGCCGACGTGGTGGCCTTCCACACCGGCTCCACCGCCGTGATGGCCGCGGCGCAGGAGCGCGGCAGGATGGCCGTTGCCTATCACTCCGACATGCGCAAGATCGCGCCCGACGCGCAGATCGTCGCGGTCACGCACCAGTGGGGCGGCTACTACACGCAGCGCGCGAAGGCCGTGCTCGAAGGCAGTTGGAAGAGCGGCAACCTCTGGGGCGGCGTGAGGGAAGGAATGATCCGCGTCGGCGACTTCGGCACCAAGGTGCCCAAGGCCGTGCAGGACGAAGTGCTGGCGCGGCAGAAGGACATCGCGGCCGGCAAGCTGCAGCCGTTTCGTGCGCTGGCCGCCGACGTGCGCGACAACGAGGGCCACGTCGTGATCGCCAAGGGCGTGCAGCTGAATGACGAGCAGATCCTGAAGATGAACTGGTTGGTCGAAGGTGTGCAGGGGCGGGTGGCCCGTTAACGGGCTTGCGGGCCGACGGCGTTGCCCGCGGCGATGGAGCTTCGGCGCAACAGGGTCTTGATGCGCTGGCGAAGCGGCGCAGGTGTCACCGCTGACGTCATTTATCAGTAGAACGCGGATCTTCAGCCCAGCCGCTCGACCACAAAGTCCACGAAGGTCCGCAGCTTGGCACTCGGCCGCGCTTCCGGCAGCCGCATGATGTGCACCTGCCGCGTGGGCAGTTCCCATCCGGGCAACAGCCGCACCACCTGGCCCGAGGCGATGGCGGGCCCGAGCAGCGCGTCGGCCTGCACGATCACGCCTACGCCGGCCATGGCTGCGGCCAGCAGGGCCTGGCCGTTGTTGGTGGTGAGCGGGCCGCGCACGGGCACATGCACCGTCTTGCCCTTGCGCGTGAAGCGCCATGCATGGTCCGGTCCCCAGGTCGCGAAGCCCAGCAGCGGGAAGGCCTCCAGGTCGGATGGGTGCTTGGGTTGCCCGTGGCATGCGACCCATTCGGGGCTGGCCACCGCGTACATGCGCGACAGCGCCAGCGGCCTTGCAATGAGCCGTTCGTCGACCGCGGCGCCCGAGCGGATGCCACAGTCGAAGCCTTCCTCCGCGAGATCCACCACGCGGTCGTTGAGGCTCAGCTCCACCTTCACCTGCGGATAGGCGGCGATGTACTCGCCGATCACGGGCGTGAGCCGGTGCGCGCCATACGCCACCGGCGCGGTCACGCGCAGCACGCCCTGCGGCATGGCGCGCAGCGACTCGGCCACGCCGTCGGCGATGTGCACGCTGGAGAGCACGTCGCGGCAGCGCTCGAGATAGGCGGCGCCGATTTCCGTGAGCGAATGGCGGCGCGTGGTGCGCTCCAGCAGGCGCGCGCCGAGCTGTTCTTCGAGCGCGCGGATGTGCTTGCCGACCATCACGGCCGACAGGTCGAGCGCCTCCGCGGCCGCAGCGAAGCTGCCCGCATCCACCGTGGCAACGAAGACTTCCATGGCGCGCAGTTTGTCCATATTGAAAACCTGAAGTTTCGAATGACCGAACCGGACGGCAATTTATCAAATTGATGGTTCGCAAAACAATGCCGCCTGTTCATTCAATCCGGCGAGGTTTTCATGAGAGTTCTGGTTGTGGGCGCGACAGGCGCCATCGGCAGTGCGGTGGCGCAGGCATTGGCCGAGCGCCACCACGAGGTGATTCGCGCAGGCCGCACGCGTGGCGATCACCAGGTCGACATCACGAGCGACGCGAGCGTCGAGGCGCTGTATGCGGCGGTCGGTCGGGTCGATGCCATCGTGTCGGCGGCGGGCGGGCTGTTCTTCGGGCCGCTGAACGAGATGCGGCCGGCCGACTTCAACGTCGGCCTGCAGGACAAGCTGCTCGGCCAGGTGCGGCTCGCGCTGCTTGGCCAGCATGTGCTGACCGACGGCGGCTCGATCACGCTGACCACGGGCATCGTGGCGGACGAGCCGATCCGCCACGGCGCGAATGCCACGGCGGTCAACTCGGCGGTCGAAGGCTTCGTGCGCGGCGCTGCCATCGAACTGCCGCGCGGCATCCGCATCAACGTGGTGAGCCCGACGGTGCTGGCCGAGTCGCTGCCGCTGTACGGGTCGTTCTTTCCGGGGTTCGAGTCGGTGTCGGCGGCGAAGGCTGCGCAGGCCTACATCCGCAGTGTCGAAGGGCCGCAGACGGGACGCGTATATCGCGTGTGGCAATGACGCGGGCGCGCGCACTGCTGCTCGGGGCGTTGCTCGCGTACGTCGCGGCGACGGCCTCGGCCGCCCCGCCCGCCGTACAGGCCCTGCCCGACGACTGGTATCCGGAAAGCGTCGCCATCGGCCCCGACGGTACGTTCTACGTCGGCAGCTGGCGCGAGGGCGCGGTCGCGCGGCTGAAGCCGGGCGTCGCCCCGAAGGCCGAAGTGCTGGTGAAGCCCGGCGCCAACGGGCTTGCGAACGGGCAGGGCGTGCTGGTCGATGCGAAGCAGCGGGCGCTGTGGATCTGCTCGGGCAACAGCGGCTTCACCACCGTGCCGCAGACGCCGAGCGCGCTCAAGCGCTACGACCTGGCCACCGGCGCACCGCGTGCCAGCTATGCGATGCCCGACAACGGCTACTGCAACGACCTCGCCCAGGACGCGCGCGGCAACCTCTACGTGACCGACTCCTTTCACCCGCGCGTGCTGAAGCTCGCGCCGGGCGCCGCCGCGCTCGCGGTCTGGAAGGAAGACCCGGCGCTGGCCGGTCCGGGGCCCTACAAGGGGCTGAATGGCATCGCCATCGACGGCGGGCGCGATGTCTACGTGAGTCTCGTGGCCGCGGCGTCCTACGTGCTGCGCATCGGCCTGGGCGCCGACGGCAATGCGGGAGAGGTCACGCGCATCGAAGCTCCGCGCGTGCTGAAGAACGTCGACGCGATCCGCGCCTGGAAGCCGGGCCGGCTCGTGCTGTTCGAAAGCAATGCCTTCGGCGAGGGTCCCTATGGCGGCCAGGTCACCGTGGCGCGCGTCGACGGTGCAAGGCTCGGCTTGCAGACGGTGGTGGCGGGGCTCAACGACCCGTCGTCCGGTGCGGTATGGGGCAACCGCGTCTATTTCATCGAGTCGAAGTATTCGCTGCTGACCAAGCGCAAGGACGGCGATGGGCCTGTGCCGACCGGCGTGCCCTTCGACATCCAGTCGCGTGCACTGCCAGCGCGCTGAGTGCATTCCGCATATAGCACTCATACGCGCGTGGAAATCGTGGGCCGGCGGGGCTGGATTACCCTCCCTACCCACGATGAAAAAAGCCTACCGCGCCTCCCTCCTGCGATTCGATGCCGCCGGCCAGCCCGTTTTCGATGAAGACGGGCTGCTGGTCGTCGCCCCCGACGGCACCGGCCGCCAGCGCGTGCTCGATGCCGGCAGCCATGCCGCCGTCGAGCCGCGCCATCCCGACGCGCACACGACCCACCTGCCCGGGCGCATCCTCGCGCCGGGGTTCGTGGACATGCACATCCACTTCCCGCAGACCGACATCATCGGTTCGCCCTCGCCGGGGTTGCTGCCCTGGCTCGAGAACTACACCTTCCCGGCCGAAAGCAAATTCGCCGACCCTGCGCATTCGAACGAAGTGGCCGACGTGTTCTTCGACGAACTGCTGCGCAACGGCGTCACCACCTCGCTGACCTTCGCGACCTCGCACGTGGCCTCGGTCGACGCCTTCTTCGAAGGCGCCCAGCGCCGCGGCCTGCGCATGATCACCGGCAAGGTGCTGCAGGACCGCAACTCGCCCGACGGCGTGCGCGACGAAACCGAGCAGAGCCTGATCGATACCGAGGCACTGATCCGCAAGTGGCACAACGTCGACCGCCTGGGCTATGCCATCACGCCGCGCTTCGCGCCCGCGAGCACCGAAGCCCAGTTGCGCGGCGCGGGCGAACTGGCCGCGAAGTACGCCGACACCTGGATTCAGTCGCACGTGGCGGAGAACCGCGACGAAGTGAAATGGGTGCGCGAGCTGTATCCGAAGGCGCGTTCCTACCTCGACGTGTACGCCGGCTTCGGCCTGATGCGCGAGCGCGCCGTGTACGCGCACTGCATCTACCTCGACGAGGCCGACCGCGAGCTGCTGCGCGAGACGAAGACGGCCGCGGCCGTGAGCCCGACCAGCAACCTGTTCCTCGGCAGCGGCTTCTTCGACTTCGGCGCGGCCGACCGCGTGGACTATCCCTATGGCCTGGCCAGCGACGTGGGCGGCGGCACCAGCTTCAGCCCCTTCCACACCATGATGGCGGCCTACTACGTCGGCCGTGAAGGCCAGACCAAGGCCGGCCTGAGCATCGCGCCCTCGGAACTCTGGTGGCGCCACACCGGCGGCGCGGCGCGCGCGCTGAGGCTCGACGGCGTGGTCGGCAACCTGCAGCCGGGCTGCGAAGCCGACTTCCTGGTGCTCAATCCGGCGGCCACGCCGCTGCTGGCGCGCAAGACGAAGCTGGCGAACACGCTGGAAGAAATGCTCTTCGCGATGATCGTGCTGGGCGACGACCGGTTGGTCGAGCGCACGGTGATTTCGCAGGCTGGCTGAGGCCTGAGAGGGCGAACCCGCCCATGCCACAATCGCCGACCCAGCGAGCGCGGCGAAACCTTTTCCAGGAACACCGCGGAACCGGCTTTGCCGGGCCGCTGGTGTTGCCCCTTGAGGGGTTGGCGTAGCGACACGAAGTGCGCGAAGACTGGGGTGTTTTCAATGTCTATTAAGAGCGACAAATGGATCCGGCGCATGGCCGAGCAGAACGGCATGATCGAGCCCTTCGAGCCCGGCCAGGTGCGCGAGGCCGCAGGCCACAAGATCATCAGCTACGGCACCTCGAGCTATGGCTACGACATCCGGTGCGCGCCTGAATTCAAGGTCTTCACCAACATCCACAGCACCGTGGTAGACCCGAAGAACTTCGACGAGAAGAGCTTCGTCGACATGCACGGCGACTACTGCATCATCCCGCCCAACAGCTTCGCGCTGGCGCGCACGGTCGAGTACTTCCGCATCCCGCGCAACGTGCTGACCATCTGCCTGGGCAAAAGCACGTACGCGCGCTGCGGGATCATCGTCAACGTCACGCCGTTCGAGCCCGAATGGGAAGGCTACGTGACGCTCGAATTCAGCAACACCACGCCGCTGCCCGCCAAGATCTACGCGGGCGAGGGCTGCGCGCAGGTGCTGTTCTTCGAGAGCGACGAGGTCTGCGAGACCAGCTACAAGGACCGTGGCGGCAAGTACCAGGGCCAGCGCGGCGTCACTCTGCCAAAAACCTGACGTATTGCCGGCCGGCCGCTGACGGCCGGTTACCCTGGGGGGCGCCGGGACAAGTACCATCCTGCGAACGCCGGCAAATCCTCCTGCAATGGCCGGCAAGGAGACTGCGATGAGATGGGAAGGCAACGAACAATCGGACAACGTCGAAGACCGCCGCGGTGAAGGTGGCGGCGGTGGGGGCGGCTTCATCGGCGGGCGCAGCATCGGCATCGGGACCATCGCGGTCGCGCTGATCGCGGGCTGGGTCTTCGGCATCAACCCGCTCACGGTACTGAGCCTGCTCAGCGGCGGTGGCGGTCCGGCCCAGGTGCAGCAACAACAGCAGGGACCCGCGCCCAAGCCGCCGTCCGGCGACCGCGAAGCGGCGTTCGTCTCGACGGTGCTCAAGAACACCGAGGTCGTGTGGACGGCCGTATTCAGGCAGAACGGCGGCACCTACCACGCACCGCGCCTC
Source organism: Variovorax sp. Varisp36 (assembly GCF_047304235.1). NCBI lineage: Bacteria > Pseudomonadati > Pseudomonadota > Betaproteobacteria > Burkholderiales > Comamonadaceae > Variovorax > Variovorax sp. Varisp36. The sequence goes on along the minus strand of NZ_JBGLYU010000024.1, from coordinate 22,119 downwards.
GTGCTGTTCCGCGATGCCACGCCCACGGCCTGCGGCACGGGGCAGTCGGCGATGGGGCCGTTCTACTGCCCGGGCGACCAGAAGGTCTACATCGACCTCGGCTTCTACGACACGCTGAAGAACCAGCTCGGCGCGCCGGGCGAGTTCGCACAGGCGTACGTCATTGCGCACGAGGTCGGCCATCACGTGCAGGACGAACTCGGCATCACCGCCAAGGTCGACGGCATGCGCGGCCGACTCAGCCAGACGCAGAACAACGCGATGAGCGTGCGCGTCGAGCTGCAGGCCGACTGCTTCGCGGGCGTGTGGGCCCACCATTCGCAGGAGTCGAAGAAATGGCTCGACCCGGGCGACATCGAGGCCGCGATGAATGCTGCGCAGAAGATCGGCGACGACGCTTTGCAGCGTTCCGCGGGCCGTGCGGTGGTGCCCGACAGCTTCACCCACGGATCGAGCGCGCAGCGCCAACGATGGTTCGGCTCGGGCTATCAAAGCGGCGACATCAAGGCCTGCGACACTTTCAATGCACGCAGCCTTTGAGTTGCATGCCCCCGAATAGCCCGTCGATGCTGGCTGGATTGCTATTGAATAAATAGCAAATCCATGGGCGCGGGCGTTGTCATGCCGAAGTCACTGCCGTTTTTTGCGGCAATGCGACAATAGCGGGCTCAATGACAAGCTCCTTCTCCAATTTGATGCTGGCGGAACCGCTGGCGCGCGCCGTGGCCGAAATGGGCTACGAGACCATGACACCGATCCAGGAGCAGGCCATTCCGGTCGTGCTCTCGGGCCAGGATGTGATGGGCGCCGCCCAGACAGGCACCGGCAAGACGGCGGCGTTTTCGCTCCCGCTGCTGCAGCGCATGCTCAAGCATGAAAACGCCTCGACCTCTCCGGCGCGGCACCCGGTCCGGGCCCTCGTGCTGCTGCCCACGCGCGAACTGGCGGACCAGGTCGCGCAACAGGTCAAGCTGTACGCCAAGTACACCAACCTGCGCAGCACGGTCGTGTTCGGCGGCATCGACATGAAGCCGCAGACGCTGGAACTGAAGAAGGGCGTCGAAGTGCTGGTGGCCACGCCGGGCCGGCTGCTCGATCACATCGAAGCCAAGAACGCGGTGCTCAACCAGGTCGAATACGTCGTGCTCGACGAAGCCGACCGCATGCTCGACATCGGCTTCCTGCCCGACCTGCAGCGCATCCTGAGCTACCTGCCCAAGCAGCGCACCACACTGCTGTTCTCGGCGACGTTCTCGCCTGAAATCAAGCGGCTCGCCAGCAGCTACCTGCAGAACCCCGTCACCATCGAAGTGGCTCGGCCGAACGAAACGGCTTCCACCGTCGAGCAGCATTTCTACAGCGTGGGCGACGACGACAAGCGCCGTGCGCTCAAGCAGATCGTGAAGCAGCGCGGCATCACGCAGGCCTTCGTGTTCGTCAACAGCAAGCTCGGCTGCGCGCGCCTCGCACGCTCGCTGGAGCGCGATGGCCTGCGCACCACCGCACTGCACGGCGACAAGAGCCAGGACGAACGCCTGAAGGCCCTCGCCGCGTTCAAGGCCGGCGAAGTCGATCTGCTGGTGTGCACCGACGTCGCGGCGCGCGGCCTCGACATCAAGGACGTGCCGGCGGTCTTCAACTTCGATGTGCCGTTCAACGCCGAAGACTATGTGCACCGCATCGGCCGCACCGGCCGCGCCGGCGCTTCGGGCCTCGCCGTGAGCTTTGCCAGCGGTGGCAACGATGCGCGCCTGGTGGCCGACATCGAGAAACTGATCAAGAAGAAGATCGAACTCGAGCCGGTCGAATTCGAGGAAGACCGCCCGCGCGGCCGCATCAACGACGGACGCCGCCACTGGCGCGAAGAAGGCGAAGCCGGCGACGCACGAGATGTGCTCGACCAGCCGCGCGAACGCCGCGAAGCCGAAGCCCGCCGCGGCGGTGGACGCCCGCACCGCGCGCCGTCGGCGCCGCGCGATCCGTTCTTCGACAAGCCCTACGAGCCCGGCGAGCCGGACGCCACGCCCGCCTGGGAAGCTGCCGCCAAGGCAGCCACGCCCGCGCGCGGCATCTCCAGCAACATCAAGTCCAAGCGCAAGGTCGCGGCGCTGTTCAAGAGCGCCGAGCCGAGCTAGCTGGCCTGGCTGCGCAGCGGCGTCAGCCGCCGCAGCTCAGCGCCATCCGCGGTGCCAGCCGTATTGCGGGTGGCGCCAGCCCCAGCCGTAGCGCGGGTGGTAGGCCCATGTGAACCCGACGCCGGGCGACACGTACGTCGGAGCGACGTAGGCCACGCCCGGAGGCGCCGCATACACGGGTTGAGCCGGCGCAACCACGCAGCCGGTCAGGGTGGCTGCCAGCGCGGCAGCGGACAGGGCAAGAACAGGAAATCTCATGGCAAAGCTCCTGGGACGAGTTGTTGTCGATATGAATCTCCAACGCCTTGCCGCTTGGCCGGATGACGGCCTTTACCCTGGCGACACAGTGTCACCGGCGTGTCGAAATCCTTTCAAAATGCTTTCTTTCGCGGGTCAGATCACGTTGAAGTGATGCGAGCCATCGCGTCCCAGCTGTGCGACCAGGCCGTACTCCCAATCGAGGTAGGCCTGCATCGCTTCGGCGGAGGCGTCAGTGCCCTCATAGGGGCGGCGGTAGCGGTCGGTGCGTGCGGTCGCGAGGCGCGTCTCGCCGGTCTCCGCTTCGAGGCCTGCTGCGAACCAGGCCGCGTTGCCACCCTCCAACACACGCACCTCGACGTCGCCCTCGCCGCGCGCGTCGAGCAGGGCGCGCAGGTCGGCTGCGGCATAGCGGGCGAGCAGGCTGCTGCCGCAGGTTAGCACGTAGCGCTGGGCGGGTGGAATGACGGCGTCGAGCGCCTGCGCGAGTTGTGCGCGGATCGCGTACCAGGCGCCCGGAATGTGGCGCTTCACGTAGTTCGCGCTGGTGGTCACGTCGATCACCGCCGTGCCGGTTTGCTGCTGCAGCAACACCGCGAGTTCCTTCGGTGCGATCTCGCCCACGGCAGCGGCGACAGCTGGATAGGCGCTCGCCGGTGCCGCTGTTTCGATGAACGCCGCAGCCGTCGGCACCACTTCCAGCACGTAGGCCTCCCACCCCATCTGCGCGAGCCATGAGGCGCTCATCGAAGCGCGCACGCCATCGTCGTCCGCCAGTACGATGCGCGCGCCGCGCACTGGCACCTGGTGATCCGTTTCCTGCACCAGTTGTCCGCCGGGTGCGCTGGCAAAGCCGGGCAGGTGGCCCGCCGCATATTCCTCAGGCGTGCGCACGTCGAAGCGGTACACGGTGCGTCCGGGCGCTTCGAGCGTTTGCAGGGCGTCGAGTGCAATGCGGCGCACACCGGCCAGATCGGCCACGCGCCTTGCATCGGCCTGCGCCTGCGCGCGATGCGCCGGTGACACCGCAACGGGCGCCTGCCGGTTCGCGCCATGGTCCAGCACCTGTCCCGCGAGTTTCCATCCGATCGTGCCATTGCGAAGCGCCGCTACCGGGTTCGGAATGCCCGCATTCACCAGCGATTGCGTGCCGATGATGCTGCGTGTGCGCCCCGCGCAATTCACGATCACCTGCGTGGCCGGATCGGGTGCCAGCTCGCGCACGCGCAGCACCAGCTCCGCGCCCGGCACGCTGGTGGCCGAGGGAATGCTCATCGTCCGGTATTCGTCGAAGCGGCGCGCGTCGAGCACCACCACGTTGGCCTTCGCATCGACCAGCGCTTTCACCTCGGGCGCAGAGAGCGAGGGCGTGTGCCGCTCGTGCTCGACCAGCTCGCCGAATGACTTGCTCGGCACGTTCACGTCGCGAAACAGCTCGCCGCCCGCCTTGCGCCAGCCTTCGAGGCCGCCTTCGAGTAGGTGCACGTTCGTGTAGCCCAGCGCGGCCAGCGTGTTCGCGGCCGGCGGGGCAAGGTCGGCGCCGCCGTGCTCGCCGTACAGCACGATCAGCGTGTCGAGCCGCGGAATGCGCCGCCAGGCCTCTATCTCGACGCGCGAGAGCGGCAGGTTCGCAGCCCACAGCGGGTGTTCCTGTGCGAACGGATCTTCCTCGCGCACGTCGAGCAGGGCGGTTTCTTCGCGTGCGATGAGCCGCGCGCGCACGGCGGCGAAGGGAAGGGTGGGAAAGGAGGCAGTCGTCATGCGGTTGTCGAAGAAGATCCGAGTTCGGCGCAGCGGTCCCACAGGTTGGGCAGCAGCGCATTGGAGTATCCGGAGACGAAGGGCTTGCGGCCGCCCTGCGCCGGGTAAGTATGCCGCCGCACGGCGCCGATGTTCGCGCCGTAGACGTGGATGCTGATCGATACGCGGTCCGCATGCGCGTTGTGAACGCGGTGCAGGTCGCCGACGGTGGGCGACACGGCTTCCACGTCACCGGCATCGAGCCGCACCGCTTCGCCTTGCGGCTGCGCACGGCCCTGCGCGTCGAGCACATGGCCCTGGCTGTACTCCGCGCCGCGCAGCATGCCGATCAGTCCCCACACCGTGTGGTCGTGCACCGGCGTGGCCTGCCCTGGTCCCCACACGAAACTCACGACCGAGAAGCGCTCGGTGCTGTCCGCGTGCAGCAGGAATTGCTGGTAGCGCAGCGGGTCAGGTTGTGCAAAGGCCTCGGGCAGCCAGTCGTCGCGCGCCACCAGCGTGCGCAGCAGCGCGCCGCCTTCCGAAAGAATGCGGGGCTCGTCGGGCGCGCTGTCGAGCAGCCGGCCGAAGGCACCGACGAATTTGCGCAGCGGCGCGATCACGCCGTGCGCTTCCAGACGCTGGTGTCCGTGATCGCGCGAACGTCGACGCGCACCGGCAGGATGCCGTCGCGCGCCGAGCGGTCGGCCACAGCCTGCAGCGCGACGATGTCCGCCTCGCTCACCGGCCGGCCCGCCACGGACGCCCGCGCCGTGATGATGCGAGCGGACTCGATCGGAAGCCGCGTGAGCTGGCTGTAGGCCTGCGCGTAGGCCTCGGGGTTGGCCAGCGCCCAGTCGCCCGCGCGGGCCAGCCGGTCCAGAAACTGCACGATGGCCGCGCGCCGGGCGGGGTCTGCCAGCGAATGTTCGCTCGCGGTGATGAAGCCCAGGGCGGTATTGATGCCGCGCCCGTCGCGCAGGATGCGCCCGCCCTGCTGCAAGGCGATCGTGTAGTACGGATCGAAGATGGCCCACGCATCGATCTGCTTCGACGCGAAGGCGGATGCCGCATCGGTCGGCAGCACGAACTTCACCGTCACCTCGCTGCGCGGCACGCCGGCTTCTTCGAGCGCACCGTACAGCTGGTACTGCGAGATGCTGCCGCGCGCCGAGGAGACGATCACCGTCTTGCCGCGCAAGTCGGCCACGCTGCGCAGCGGCGAATCAGGCTGCACCACGATGCCCAGCGAGTCGGCCTTGCCGACGCGCGTGGCGACGATCTTCAGCGGCGTCTTTCCGACGGCCGCGGCCAGCACGGGCAGGTCGCCGGCCATGGCCGTGTCGACCGCCGCGCTGCGCTGCGCCTCGAACAGCGGCGCCGCGCCCTGGAAGTTGGCCCAGCGGTAGGCGAAGGGTGCGCCTTCGAGCGTGCGCGAGGCCTCGAACAGCGAGCGCAGGCCGCCGGCCTGGTCGCCGAGCACCAGCGTGGTCTGTGGTTGTGCGAGGGCGCGCAGCGAACCGGCTGCAGCCAATGAGAGGGCGGCGCCTTGCTTGAACCAATCGCGGCGCGAAGCTTTCGGGAAGGGCAGGGACGTCATGCGGCGACTCCCGGCGACAGCAGCGCACGCTTGCCCGCCGCGACCAGGATTGCGTCGTTCTGCGGCGTGTGGATGCGGCTGCACAGCACGTCGCGGTGGTGCCGCTCCAGCGGGTTCTGCCGCGTGAGGCCGTGGTTGCCGCTGAGCTGCAGGGCCAGTTCGACCGCGCGGACCGCGTTGCCCGTCACCGTGTACTTGAGCAGGCCGCTGTCGGCGGCCGGCGGTGGATGGCCATGATCGACAGCGGCGGCCGCGTCGTCGAGCAGCAGGCGGTTGGTTCGCAGCAGCGCCTCGATTTCGCCCACGTGCTCCTGCACGCGCGGCAGGCTCGCCAGCGGCGCGCCGAGGCTGCCGGGCGCGCGCTGGTTCAGGAAGCCCACCAGCCAGTCGCGCGCGGCCGTCGCTACCGCGTCGTAGAGGCTGCCGAGCAGCACCGTCATCCATGCCTGTTGCGTGGCATGGGCGTCGATGTCGGTCTGGCTGCCCGCGTCAGGCGCCCAGTCGGCCGGCGCGCGCAGGTCTGCTGCATGGTCGAGACCGATGGCGACGTTCTCGAACACCACCTCGTGGCTGCCCGAGGCGCGCAGGCCCAGGTGGTCCCAGCTGGGAATCACGCGCACGCCGGGTGCTTCGCGCGGCACCAGGAACACGCCGGTGCGCGGCGTGGCCTCGTCGGTGCGGGCCCACACCGCGAGCCAGCTCAGGCCCTCGATGCCTGTCGTATAGAGCTTGTGGCCATCGATTTTCCAGCCGCTGCCCTCGCGCCGCGCGACCGTGGCCGGCAAGCCGCCGCGGGCGGGCGAACCCAGTACGGGCTCAACCCGCAGCGCATTGATCAGCGCGCCGTGCGCCACCGCATCGCGCGCCACGCGTTCGCGCAGCTGCGGCGGCCAACGGCTGTCGGTGCGCGTCAGCGCGTGGTGCTGCAGATAGGTCATCGTGAGGATCAGCGCCGTGGCTGGCTCGCCGCGCGCCACGGCCGCGATCACCCGCCGTGCCGTTGCCAGCGTGGCGCCGCCGCCGCCGTGTTCGGCGGGGGCGACGAGCCCGATGAGCCCCTGCGCCTGCAGCGCCGCGAAGTTCTCGCGCGGAAAGGCGCCACTGCGATCATGGTCGGCCGCGGTGGCGGCGAACTGCGCCGACAGCCGCGCCAGGACCGCGGCATCGACGGTGGCGGGTGGGGGAGGCGATGGTTCTTCAGGCGTGGCCGGCGCGCGGCGCAAGGGGAGTGCACTCATGGTGCCCAGACGTTAGCGGGCCGCCTGCCGCCGGGAAACGACGCATCCCGCATATGCAAACTCGTTTTTCTGCGTTCGCTTCCGCTGCCCGCCTGGTTACGGTTCGGTGGATGAAAACAGACTTCCTTTTCGACCGGCGCCGCCTGCTGCAAGCCGCCGCCGCGTGGGGCACGGCTGCAACCGCCGGAGCAGCGGGCCTGGCCCAGGCTGCGTCGCCGTCGCGCGACCTGTCGGGCGTCACGCTGCGCGTGGGCACCTACAAGGGCCTCTGGCGGCCGCTGCTCACCGCTTCGGGCCAGGCCGACACGCCCTACAAGATCGATTGGCGCGAGCTCAACAACGGCGTGCTGCACATCGAGGCCATCAACGGCGATGCACTCGACCTGGGCTCGGGCAGCGAGATTCCGCCGGTGTTCGCGGCGCGGCAGAAGTCCAGCGTGAAGCTGGTGGCCGTGACGCACGAAGACCTGAACAACCAGGCCACGCTGGCGCGCAAGGATGCACCCATCCGCAGCATCGCCGACTTCAAGGGCAAGCGCGTAGGCTACGTGCGCGCCACCACTTCGCACTACTACCTCGCCAGGCAACTGGCCGAAGCGGGCCTGTCGTTCAGCGACATCCAGGCCGTGAGTCTCACGCCGTCGGACGGCCTCTCGGCCTTCGCGCGCGGTGACCTCGATGCCTGGGCCATCTATGGCTACAACGGCCAGTTGGCACGCACGCAGTACGGCGCGCGGGTCATCAAGACCGGCGTGGGGTATCTCTCGGGCAACTTCCCCATCTACGCCAATCCGCGCGCGCTCGACGATGCATTGCACCGTGCCGCGCTGGGCGACCTGCTGCAGCGACTGCAACGCTCGTTCGCGTGGATCAACGGCAACTTCCTGGCCTACGCCCGCGCGCAGTCGGCCGAAACGCGCGTGCCCGTGGGCGACATCGTCGAGCTCTTCAACCGCCGCAGCGGTGAGTACAGCCTCGGCCCCGTCAGCGATGCGGTCGTGCGCAGCCACCAGGACGTGGCCGACACCTTCCTGAAGATCGGCGTGCTCGACGGTCCGGCCGACGTCAAACCGCTGTGGGACCGCAGCTTCGAGAACGTGCTGCGCCTGCCCGCCGCCTGACATCCACTTTCCATTCACGAGGACAAGAACCATGAGCCAGCAACACCAGGACGGCGTCGAATTCATCGGCATGATCCAGGGACAGAAGGTCTCGGAGATCCACGCCGCCAACGGACCGTCGCTCGACCGCGACTACGTGCGCGCCTTCGCGCAGGCCCACGAAACGGCCGACTTCGACCGCGTGCTCGTGCCGCACCACTCGACCAGCCCCGACGCCACGCTCACGGTGGCTTACGCCGCCTCGGTCACCGAGCGCATCCACTTCATGCTCGCGCACCGCCCCGGCTTCGTCGCGCCCACGCTGGCCGCGCGGCAGTTTGCCTCGCTCGACCAGTTCAGCGGCGGCCGGCTTGGCGTGCACTACATCTCGGGCGGCTCCGACGAGGAACAGCGCCGCGACGGCGACTGGCTCGATCACGACCAGCGCTACGCCCGCACCGACGAATACCTCGAGGTGCTGCACAAGGTATGGACGGCCGACAAGCCCTTCGATCACGAGGGCGCGCACTACCGCTTCCAGAACGCCTTCTCCGAAGTCAAGCCGGTGCAGACGCGCAGCGGCAAGCCGCATGTGCCGGTGTATTTCGGCGGGGCTTCCGAGGCCGCGATTCCGGTCGCGGGCAAGTACGCCGACGTGTACGCGCTGTGGGGCGAGTCGCTCGACCAGGCGCGCGAGCTCACCACGCGCGTGCGCGCCGAGGCGGCGAAGCATGGGCGCGGCGTGCGCTTTTCGGTGTCGTTCCGTCCGATCCTGGCGCAGACCGAAGAGGCCGCGTGGGCGCGCGCGGAGAACATCCTGGCGGAGACCAAGCGCCTGCGCGTGGTGCAGGGCTACAACCGAGGCGGTCCGCAGCAGAGCGAAGGCGCGAAGCGCCTGCTGGCCGCGGCCGAGAAAGGCTCGCGGCTCGACAAGCGGCTATGGACCGCAGTGGCACAGGAGATCGGCGGCCGCTCGAACAGCACCGCGCTGGTCGGCACGCCGGAGCAGGTGGCTAATGCGCTGCTCGACTACTACGACCTGGGCGTGACGACCTTCCTGATCCGCGGCTTCGATCCGCTGGAGGATGCGCTGGACTATGGGCGCGAGCTGATTCCGCGCACGCGGGAGTTGGTGGCGCAGCGCTCGGCTTCCGCCCGCAAGGCCGCCTGACCCTTCTTTCTCTCTCCCCTTCTGGGGGAAGGAGCAAAACCGAACACCAAGGAATCTCCCATGAGTGCCGTTCTTTCCATCGACCGCCACGCGTCGCTGAAGCTCAACCCGAACCCGCAGCAGAAATACTGGTTCGACCCCATCCCTGCGCGCCCCACCGTCCAGGCCGAGCGCCGCCATCGGCAGGAGCGCCTGGCCGGCGCCTTCCGCCTGTTCGCGCGCTTCGGCTTTGCGCAGGGCCTGGCCGGCCACATCACCGCGCGCGACCCCGAGCTGAGCGACCACTTCTGGGTCAACCCGCTCGGCGTTCATTTCTCGCGCATCAAGGTGTCCGACCTGCTGCTCGTCAATTCGAAGGGCGAGACCGTCATTGGCGACAGGCCGCTCAACAAGGCCGCCTTTGCCATCCACGCCGCGATCCACGAGCACAACCCGAAGATCGTTGCGGCTGCCCACACGCATTCGACCTACGGCAAGGCCTGGTCCACGCTGGGCCGCAAGCTCGACACCCTCACGCAGGACAGCTGCGTGTTCCACGATGACGTGGCGCTGTTCGACGATTTCACCGGCATGGTGGTCGACACCAGCGAGGGCGACCGCATCGCCCAGGCGCTGGGCGACCGCAAGGGGGCCATCCTCAGGAACCACGGCATCCTGACGGCCGGGCCTACGGTGGAAGCCGCTGCGTGGTGGTACATCGCGCTCGACAATGCCTGCCACACGCAACTTCTCGCCGAAGCCGCCGGCAAGCCGCAGCCCATCGACGAAGAAACCGCGCGCCACACGCACAGCCAGATCGGCGGGCCCGAAGGTGCGATCCATTCCTTCGACAGCCTTTACGAAGGCCTGCTCGAAGCCGAGCCCGAACTCCTGCTGTGACGACGGGCAATGCCATGAACTTCAGCACATCCATTGCCCGCGGTTCCCGCCGCCGGTTTCTCGTCCAGGGGGCATCGATTGCCGCCGCTGTCGCTCTGCCGGGAGCGGTTGCCGCACAGGGTCGTCCGGTGCTCAAGGCCGGCGACCAGAAGGGCGGCCTGCGCGCGCTGCTCGAAGCGGCGGGCGGGCTCGAAGGCCTCGGTTACGACATCCAGTGGTCGGAGTTCCCGGCCGCGGCGCCGTTGGCCGAAGCACTCAATGCCGCTGCGGTCGATTCGGGCCCCATCGGCGACGCGCCGCTGATCTTCGCGCTGGCGGCGGGCACGCGCGTCAAGGCCATAGGCGCGAACCGCTCCGACTCCTACGGCACGGCCGTGCTGGTGCGGCCCGACTCACCGCTGAAGACCGCCGCCGACCTCAAGGGCAAGAGCATCGCGACGAACCGCGGCTCCATCGGCCACTACGTCACGCTGAAGGCCATCACCTCGGCCGGCCTCAAGCCCGAGGACGTGAACATCCGGTTCCTCGCGCCCGCCGACGCCAAGCTCGCACTGACGCAGGGCTCGGTCGACGCCTGGGCCACGTGGGAGCCGTACACCGCATTGGCCGAGGTCAGCCATCATGCGCGCGTGCTCGTCAGCGGGCGCGGCCTGCTGCCGGGGCTCAGCTATCTCGCGGCCACCGACAGCGCCATCGCGTCGAAGCGGCCCGTGCTGCAGGACTTTCTGCAGCGCGTGGTGAAGGCGCAGCTCTGGTCGTACCGCAACGTCGACGCCTACTCGGCCGCGCTGGCGCGCATCATCGGCATTCCGCCCGAGGCGGCGAAGCTGCAGTTCGAACGCCGCCAGCAGAAGTGGGTGGCCATCGACGCGCAGGTCATCGCCGACCAGCAGGGCACGGCGGACTTTTACCGGCAGGTCGGGCTTATCAAGCAGCCGCTCGACGTGAGGGGGACCTTCGATACGGGGTTCGGTGCGGCTGGGTAGCAATTCGTGCAGTAGCTGTTCAGGGCGCGGTCCCGCCGACGGGGCACCTTGCTCCGCGAATGTCCCCCGGCCTGCGGCCTCCTCCTTTATTTCGCTGCGGGGAGCACCCCGTGGCCTGTGCACGCACCCCGGAAAAAACCGAGATGAAACCGTAGCTAAGTCCAAGACTCGCATAGATACGTCCCCAAGGCGCAGGGCGGTGATGGCTAGAGTCGTCGAATGACTACCGACACTCTTTACGCCATTCCCCCCGCGCCCGTTCATTCGCTGCCCATCCAGGGCGAACGCGCGCGCTTCCCGGTCAACCGCATCTTCTGCGTGGGCCGCAACTACTCCGAGCACGCCCGCGAGATGGGCCACAACCCCGACCGCGAACCGCCGTTCTTTTTCATGAAGCCGGCCAGCGCCATCGTGGCCGACGGCGGCGAGTTCACCTATCCGCCGCTGTCCAACGACGTGCACCACGAGATCGAACTCGTGGTCGCGCTCAAGACCGGCGGGTCGAACATCGCCGCCTCGGCCGCACTCGGCCATGTGTATGGCTACGCCGTCGGCCTCGACATGACCCGCCGCGACCTGCAGGGCGAGGCCAAGAAAATGGGCCGCCCCTGGGACACCGGCAAGGCCTTCGACGGCTCCGCGCCCTGCGGCGAACTCGTGCCCGTGGCCAAGGCCGGCCACCCCGCGACGGGCGAGATCCGCCTCGAAGTCAACGGCACGCAACGCCAGGCCGGCGACCTTGCCGACATGATCTGGAACGTGCCCGACACCATCGCCTACCTGTCGACACTGTTCACGCTGCAGCCCGGAGACCTGATCTTCACGGGCACCCCGGCCGGCGTCGCCGCCGTGCAGCGGGGCGACCGCATGCGCGGCACGGTGGCGGGCGTGGGCGCGCTGGAAGTCGCGGTCGTCTGAGCTTGAGGACGGCCCGCGCATCGAGCCGGGCCGGCCTTCCGGGCCGCGAGTTGGCGTACCCTCGCGGGCAGACGCCTGCCGACCCGCCCGTTCTCCGATGCGCACCTCTCCTCCCCCCACGTCCGTCCGCACCTACGGCATGCACGAGCGTGCCGACCACCTCGACTTCGACATCCGCTTCCAGGGTGCGCGCAACGAGCTCACGCTGCCGCACCGGCACGCGTACTTCCAGATCCAGATCGGCATCGAGGGCAGCTCGCAGCAGGCCATCGGCGGCGAGGTGCGCCCCTTCGGCCCGCGCCACCTGAGCTTCGTGCTGCCGTACCGGGTGCACGTGATTCCGCATCCGCCCGATGCGCTGTACTGCATCGTCAACTTCGACCAGCGCTTCCTGTGGCCCGAACTCGAGGTCGACGCGCTCGACCTCGACGACGTGTCGCTCGCGCGCTACCCCGATCTCGCGCCCTTCCTGTTCCAGGAGTACGTCGACTTCGCCTTCGACGAGGCCGACTTCGCCCGCGTGCGCGGCTGGCTCGACGAGCTGCACGCGCTGAACGCGGGCCGCAGCTTCGGTGCCAAGATCGCGATGCGTGGCATCGTGCAGCAGATCATCGCCCTGGCCTGCATGCGGCAGGAGCAGGCGCTGATGCGCCTTTCGCTGCAGCACAACGGGAAAACCTCGCAGCGGGACGCGTTGCAACGCGTGGTGCGCTACGTGCGCGACAACCTCGACAAGCCACTGTCGCTGACCGATGCCGCGGCCGCTGCGTTTCTCTCGCCCAACTACCTCGCCAACCTGCTGCGCAAGGAAACCGATCGCACATTCACCGACCTGGTTACCGAGCGGCGCATCGAGCGGGCGAAAGAATTGCTGTCCTCCACCTCGCTGCTGGTGCGGGAGATTGCGCACCAGTGCGGGTTTACCGACGAGGCGTATTTCAACCGGCGCTTTCGTCAGTGGGTGGGGAGTACGCCGCGCAACTTTCGGCGGGAGCATGTGGTGAGCAAGCGAGGGTGATTCGCACCGAGGACGTGCCTATGTGCAACTGCTCGCAGTTGCTTCACTTCCTGTTTGGCATTGCTTCCTGTACCGCTTCGGCCGTTCCCCATCGCTGCAGGAACTCGATCTCATCGGCTTTGCTCAACTTGCCTTGTGCTCGATGGACGAGCGCCGTCATCACAGCGCCCGTTTGCACGGGCTTTTCTTCGGGCTCACCGATGCCCGAATCGCTTTGCCACTCTTTCGGGAATGCCGGCCACGAGCAGGTCACCTGACTGAGCATGTGATACATGGTTTCCATCACCCCGGGACGTTGCTCCAGCCTGTACTGGTTGGGACTGGGCTTGCCGCAATAAGTAGTGTGTTGCTGCTCTATCCGTTCGGGGATGCCTTCCTGGCCAGGACCGTATTCCATGTAGCAGCGGATGTACTCCCATAGCGGGGCCGCGTCCTGCTGCATGGGCAGTGTCGGGCCAACGAAGATGGCGTCTTCGCCCTTGGCAAGCGGGTCGGCTGCATCAAGCGGTGGGTGGTAGAGGATGAGCGAGTAGTAAGCAGCCTTGCCGGGCGCACCATTCTTTCTGGCCAGCAGGTCATAGCCGTCCATGTCGACGATGGCGCGCAGGCGGTCCCAGTCGAACACGGCGTTGCCACCACAACCTCGTGGCCTCAGCAGATAGACCTTGCGCGTCACCCGATTGAAGCGAATGCGGCCTCGTGCATAGGTGAAGAAGCACGTGCGCACGCCCATGACGTCGAACCACAGCCACAACAGGATGCAGCAGCCGAGGGACAAGGGGAAAAGCAGCAGCCAGCCGAACCATAGATCGGCTGAAGTGGCCGTATTTTCGCTGGCACCCCAAAACAGCAGCACATGATCAAAAGCGATGGGATGAAGTGAAAAGCCATAGAACCCCCAGAAAATCAACAGGCACGGGAGCAGAACAAATACCGTTCCGATGCCTGCTTTCCATTGCCGCTCCCACCCTGAGTTGCACAACTCTAGGTAAGTTTCGTTCTGCGCATAGATGCTTCGTCCTGCTGGTAGGGTCGCACCACTGCGTTCGACACGCTCAACGGGCTTCAACAGTCTCTTGCTACCGTCGGCCTGCACGCACCTGCGGCCCTCATCGATTGAGCGTTGGCGCGCACGCTGATAGACATGCTCATTTGGGAACATCCTGGAATTCCTAGTGGACCGATTGCAATTCAGCTCGCGCGTTGGCGCGCTTCTGCAGCGTCTCTTACAGCATATGACGGGCAAGCGTGGGGCGAGTCGTGCCGATGGCTTGCCGCTCGCGCCCGCAGTCTGCTCACTTCTCGCGCGACATTGCTTCCTGTACCGCCTCGGCCGTTCCCCATCGCTGCAGGAACTCGATCTCATCGGCCTTGCTCAGCTTGCCTTGGGCCCGATAGACGAGCGCTGTCATCACGGCGCCCGTTTGCACCGGCTTGTCCTCTGGTTCGCCAATGCCCGAATCGCTTTGCCACTCTTTCGGGAATGCTGGCCAAGAGCAGGTGATCTGGCTCATCATGTGGAAGCTCGTCTCCATGAAGCCCGGTTTTTGTTCCAGCCCGTACTGGCGCGAGTCGGGTTTGCCGCAATAGGTGGTGTAGTCAGGCTGCAGGTAACGGGCAATGCCCTTGTAGGTAGAAGATGCGTCGGCCGGAATGTGATCGGTCGTAGGGCCGACCTCCATGTACTGGCGGATGTACTCCCACAGATACGCTGCTTCTTGTGGACCCGGCAGGGCGGGGCCGACGAAGATGCAGTCTTCGCCTTTCGCGTTCGGATCGGTTGGGTCGAAGGGCGGGTGATGTAGCGCCAGCGCCTTGATGGTCTGCTTGGCGCCCGCGCTTGAGCCTTCCGGTTCGAACAGCGCCGCCAGGCGCTCCCAGTCCAGCACCACGTTGCCGCCGCAATAGCGGGGGCGCAGCACGTACACCTTGCGAGTGAGCCGATTGAAGCGAATACGCCCGCGCGCGTAAGTAAAGAAGCAGGTTCGCATGCCCATGCAGTGGAACCACGCGAAGATCATGAAGGCGCTAGCCAAAGCGAGAGGGAAAA
Organism: Variovorax sp. Varisp36; assembly: GCF_047304235.1. Classification (NCBI taxonomy): domain Bacteria; kingdom Pseudomonadati; phylum Pseudomonadota; class Betaproteobacteria; order Burkholderiales; family Comamonadaceae; genus Variovorax; species Variovorax sp. Varisp36. The sequence goes on along the minus strand of NZ_JBGLYU010000024.1, from coordinate 7,026 downwards.
GCAGGAGCCAACCGAAGACGAGATAGGGCCAGTCCTCGCTCCCGTAGGCCATGGTCGGCCAGAAAAAGATGATCGTCTTGAAGACAAGAGGATGGACTGCAAATTCATACCAAATCCAGATCAATACGGCGGCGGGCAAGATGACGTAAAGATTCCCCATACCTGCACGCCACTGCAAATCCCATCCCGGATTGCACAGTTCCAGGTACGCGTCGTTCTGGGCATAGGCGGCCCGGCCCGGGATCTCGATGCCACGTGCGCCGGTGCGATATGTCGGCCAGCGCTTTTGCCCATCCAGGTTGATGTGAGTGCGGCCTTTTTCGGAGGAGCGGCGCTGGGCCAGTCGGTAGCTGTTTTCGCGAACGAACATGGATTCTTCAGACTGATCGCAGTTCGCCTGCAAAGCTAGAGCCCTGCAAGCCCCCAACAGATGTTCGGCTACCGGTCGTCGTACTCATTTATGCTTTTTGTGACCTTGCTTCTTGCACTGTCTGGGCTGCTCCCCATCGCTGCAAGAACTCGATCTCATCGGCCTTGCTCAGCTTGCCTTGTGCTCGATGGACGAGCGCCGTCATCACGGCGCCCGTTTGCACCGGCTTGTCTTCAGGTTCGCCGATGCCCGAATCGCTTTGCCATTCCTTTGGAAATGCCGGCCACGAGCAGGTGACTTGACTGAGCATGTGATAAGCGGTTTCCATCACCCCTGGGCGTTGCTCCAGCTTGTACTGACTGGAACTGGGTTTGCCGCAGTAGGTCGTGTGCTCCTGCCCTATCCGCTCAGGAATGCCCTCCTGGCCAGGACCGTATTCCATAAAGCGGCGGATGTACTCCCACAGGGGGGCCGCCTCCTGCTGCATGGGCAGTGTGGGGCCAACGAAGACGGCGTCTTCGCCCTTGGCAAGCGGGTCGGCTGCATCAAGCGGTGGGTGGTAGAGGATGAGCGAGTAGTAAGCAGCCTTGCCGGGCGCACCATTCTTTCTGGCCAGCAGGTCATAGCCGTCCATGTCGATGATGGCGCGCAGGCGGTTCCAGTCGAACACGGCGTTGCCACCACAACCTCGTGGCCTCAGCAGATAGACCTTGCGCGTCACCCGATTGAAGCGAATGCGGCCTCGTGCATAGGTGAAGAAGCACGTACGCGCACCCATGATGTCGAACCACAGCCACAACAGGACGCAGCAGCCGAGGGATAAAGGGAAAAGCAGCAGCCAGCCGAACCAGACAAAATTTGACCGTGCTTCAAATGCTCCAAACCAAAGGAAGAGCATGTTTCCGGTGATGAACGGGTGTATTGCAAACCCGTAGAGCCCCCAAAAAACCAGCAAACAAGGCAGCAAGACAAAAAACGAACCGATGCCGGCTTTCCACTGTTGCTCCCACCCCGAATTGCAAAACTCCAGATAGGTTTCGTTCTGCGCGTAGAGGGATCGACCTGGTATTGTTGTGCCAACGGAATCGAGACACTCATCGACCATCAGCAATCTCTTGCTGCCGTCGGCTTGCACACACCTGCGTCCCTCAGCAATCGAACGCCTGCGCGCACGTTGATAGACGTGTTCGTTTGGGAACATTCTCTACTCCCTAATGTGCTGGCTGCAGCTCAGCTCGCACGTTCGACAATTTCTGCAAAGTTTCTTTCAGATCACCATGAATTGGCTTTTTACTCTTGTTCAGAGGACAGTCAGTCAACCAGTTAATCCACTCATCTTCCTTAAAGATTGCGATTGCAACGACAGAAGCAACGACAAGCACCGCTCCGACTAATCCCAGCACAGCACCAAGGCTTGCCGAAGTGATTCCAAGAATGGAAATGTCGAACGCAATCACTGCTGTTCCAGTAATTGTAAAAATGGTACCGAAGACACTCGTGATCTGCGCCAGTGCCAATGCATCTTGCTCTCTCCGTATCGACTGCGCGGCATCTATCCCATCAAACCAAACAGAAACCATCGCCGCGGGCAGCAAGAACTTGAATGCCATTTTTTGCAGATTCCTCAGCTGCGCGACATTCAACGTGTCCAAACCGATCTCCAAGACCTTCTCCTTGTATACGTTGGCGCCTTTGATGCCCTTGAAGATCGTCTCTTCGTACGCTTTGGCGCGCCAGTCTGCAATCGAGCCGATACTTTGCAAGACGTTGCCCGCCATTTCCACCGCGGTGCGCCCATCAGGGTTGACGATAAGTTGTCCACCCTTCAACAAGCTGGTTCCGAAGTCAAAGACACCGGCCAGCATCGCTGCGCGTGAACCAGGCGCTGCACCTTTCGCTCGATCCATCGCCGCTTCGCCGGCCTTGCCCTTCTGAGCAGTGGAAAGCTTGGTCAACTTCTCGGCACGCCCCAGCATCTGTGCGCGCCTTACGTCATTGGCGCGCAACTGCAAACGCTCGGCTTCATTCTCCACCGTTCGCCCTAGCGTGGTGATGCCGGTCAACGCCATATAGCGGACCAACTGCGCTTCCTTGCGGGTCACAGGCAATGCGGAAAGGCCCGCGACCATCTTCACACTCATCAGTGTCATGACATGCGCGGGCCACGCCAGTTTGCGCAACCTGCCGCTTTCTCCGAGGGCGGGAAACTCACTCATGAATGCAAGGGCCTTGTCGCCAAGGCCGACGCGCCCAGCGAGCAGTTTGAGCTTGACTGCCAGGCTTTCCAGCAATCGAACGCTGGGGTCCGGCGCTGGCAACGCCGTCGTTTGTCCGGCTTGTCCTTCCTCTTCCACCGCGGGTCGGAGCGACGCCAGGTGCGCCAAGTTGTTGAAGCACATCGTGCGAGAGAGGGCGTTATCACCCCAGAGATCCAACTGCTCCAGCCACTTGCGGCCCCAGTCATTGCTTTCGGTGCCTGCCAGGCATTGGGCCAGTTGAAGACTCAGGTTTGCTCCACCACCGGGGCGATCTACGCGAGCGTCCTTGCCACTGTAGCGACCCATCACATTGAAGAGAGATGAGCTGCCCAGCCAGCGGCCCTGATCCTCTCCGAGCTTGGAGCGCGAGGCTTGGACCTTGTCATGCGCTGGCTTGTGAACGGTATCGACAAAGCTTTTGGCCGTCGATTCATCGAACAGCCGCATGAATTGCGCGTCTATTTTTTGAGTGGCGGTCGTTTCCTGCTGCGCTCTGTTTCGCTCTCTGCTGGCATTTCGTGCAGCAAGCTCCAGGGCGCGTGCCTGAGGATCGTTGGGCAACGGCGCACGGAAGCTCTTGGATTCTTTGTAGCCGCTGCCAATCGTTTGAAACGCGCCTTTCTTGACGAGGTCTCGCAGGCTCTTGGCGCTCACTGCCGTTTGAAGAACCCATTCCTTGGTCACGCCCTTGGAAAACCCGCCGGCTTGCTCGATCTGCCAATGGCTGTAGGGCGTTTGAGCTTCTGTTTGCAAGTGCCCAAGCTCCTGGGCAATGCCCACGGCATCGTCGCATGCCACCACCGCCCCCTTGTTCTTCAACAGGAAAGTGCGCATACGCTCCAGGCGAGCTCCATGGGCTTTGTCATAGCTTGGACCGATGCGCTTCCTCGTGTCGGTGCTGATCTCCGTGACGCCGGTAGCGTTTCCCATCACGTCATAGCCTGGACTTTGCACCTCAACCTGTTCGTCATAGTCGCCCCAACCGCGCTCCTGCGCATTGCTTCCCATCAGCCCATACATCTGCGGCTCGATGGCGTCGCGCACGGATGGCGTGCTCAGCGCGCTGAACTCCACCACCTGCCCGTTGAGTTGTCCGGGCTGCAGCGTGTCCTTTTGGCTCGTGTTACCGCCTGCCCATCCCGCAACGTCGAAGCCTTGTGTGTACTTGTCCAGGTTCGGCTCGATCTCCTTCTTCAGGTGTTCGTAGTCGATCGGGTCGGGATTGAACATGTAGTCGAGCTTGGTGACGTTCTTTGCATCGCTCACCCACACCATCGAGCTGTTGGCTCCACGGAACTCCATCTCGCATGCCGGGTGAGACTCTGCCGCCTGCGGCAGAGCCACCGGAAACTCACCCAGGTAGCCATGCGGGTGCACGACGTAGCCCTGCCACTCGGGGGCGAGACCTTTGCGCTCGATGCGTACATACAAGTAGCCTGCGCGCAGCAGGCGTACGTTGTACAGCGCGGCCTGCATGGCGACACCTCCGGGTTGGGCCTGCAATTGGCCCATGGGTTGCAGTTGCTTGAGGGCATTCATGCCTTTGGTCTGCGCGCTGTAAGCCGCCGCATAGCGGACAAACAGAATGGGCAGGCCCTTGCGGTCGCAGTTCTTGCAAGGTGTGGCGCAGGGCATCGGGGCTTTCTTTCTTTTCTTATGTCGCAGAAACCGCATCGGCGTATGCGGTGCCAAAACGCAGGTCCGGCCGGCGGCGCAACGCGTCCAGGATCCGGGCGAGCAGGGCGGCTTCGCTTGGCGACTGCCAGAAGGCCTCTCGGTTCGCGCCTTGGGTCGGATGTGCTCGCCAGGTGAGGTCGACGAAATCTTCCAGGTTGTCGTCGCTCAGGCCGAGGCTCTGGCCTTGGGCCAGCAGGCGGCTCATTGCGGCGCCGTCGGGTTGCCGGTCGACGGGCACGCCATTGCCCGCAAGGCGCGCCCAAACGCGATGGCCCGCCGGCGCGGAATGCGCAGCCTGCCATTGGGGCAGGTCGAAACCCAGGCGGCCGACGGATGACGACGACAGCACTTCGGCGTTGCCGTCGGGCCTGGCGGATGCCTGGAACCACTCGGGCTCGCGAGAGGTGGCCAGGACGTTCTGCTGCACCAAGTCGGCCAAGGACCATGGTCCCCAGGGCTGCTCCAGCGTCCACCAGCGCTGCACGGGGCCGAGCCACCGTTGCCGCTGCGCGTCGGACAGCACGGGCCATGCGCGCTGCAGCACGCGCGGGTCCTGATAGCGCAAGAGGCGCGCGCTGCCATCGGCAGGCGACAGCTGATCGCCCAGCACCGCCCAATGATCGGCAATGGCCACGGCGATAAATTCGCTGAAGAGGACGCCGCACAGCGGTTGCCGCATCTGGCGCTGTTCGGCCTGCACCCAGGCTTGCGCGAGCCATCCGGGCAGATCGTTGGCGACCAGGCGTGCGAGCGCCGGGTGCGGGGACGAATCGGCCCAATGCTCCGGCAACTGAAGTAGGCAGGGCGCGTCCTCTTCGCGGTGCTTGAAGTGGCGGTCGGGCACGGCCACGCGTTCCTCGGCCATGCCGGGGTAGTGTTCTTCGAGGGCGCCGGTCAATGCGCCGGCGTGCCAGTTCTCGAGCACGAGATAGGCGCGCAAGGGGCGCCCTCCGGCAGCGTCGAGCACTCGAGCCGATGCGTTGAAGGCCGATCGCAGTTGTCGGACCAGCGCAACGCAGCGCGGGTCCGAAGGTGTGTTGTCGGGAAGCGTCATCGGGTCAACGTGCCAATGAGCCCGCGCCTTCGTTGGCCGCGCCGTTTTCCCTGAGCTTGCAGTCCGATTCGCTGTGCGGCTTGACCGGCAGGCTGGCAGGCCCGACCAGGCTGTGCGTTGCCGCGTGCTCGCGCCAGATGCCCATCGTGCCGTGCTCGATGCCATTCGCGTTCCACCGCGTATAGCTCGAGCCGCCGTTGATCAGCACCTCGTCCCTGGCGGTGATCGTGATGCGGTTGGCCTCCAGCTTGATGTTCATCTTGGCCAGCACATTGACGCTGGCCTTCAGCGCCCTGATGTCGATGTCGGAACTGCCGGCGGTGAGTTTCATGCCCGCCCTGTGGGCGAACAGGCGCACGGCCTCCTTCGCACTGACCAGCAGGCTCTTGCCGGCGCCGATGCTGGCATGCGCGCCGCTGGTGATGGCCGTGTGCTCGCCACTCACGATGTGCGTGCTGCCGGCGGCCGTGGCCTGGATGCCCGCAGGGCTGGCCAGCGTCAGGTGCGGCTCCTGGAATTCGGGGAAGGTGCCGTGGGCCGGGTCGCTGCCCTGGCCCCTGATGTCGTCGTTCTGTTCCTTGAGCGCCTTGGTCACTGCATCCTGGTCGCCCGTCTGGTGCGCCTTGGCTTCCTGCGCAGCCTGACTCAATCCTTCGTGCAGATCACGTGCCTGGGTGAGCCTGGCGGTGGTCTCGCGCATGTCCGCGACGTGGGCCTGGGCGTTCGCGCGGGCCTCGGTGCTCAGCAGCAGGCCGTTCGCGGCGCGCACCGCGCCGTGCCCATCGGTGCGCAGTTCGAAGCCCTGGCCCCGGTCGTCCTTGCGGCCTGCCACGTCCTCGATGCGCGCGATGTGCCCCAGGCTCAGGCTGGAGCTTTGATGGTCGCTCTTGAGCTGGGCCTGGATCTTCCCCGCAAAGTCGTCGAGCACCACATGGTTGCTGCGCCCGCCGCCGAGTTCGCGGCTGCGGAGGCCGGTGAGGTGCTTCTGGCCGGGCAGCTGCCAGGCCGGCATCTCGTCGGCGTTGTGCACACGCCCGGTGACGATGGGGCAGTCCGGATCGCCATTGAGGAAGTCGACGATGACCTCCTGCCCGATGCGTGGCAGCGCGGCCATGCCGAAGGTCGAGCCCGCCCAGGCCGTCGACACGCGTACCCAGCAGCTGGCGTGCCCGTTGTCCTCGCCGATGCGGTCCCAGTGGAACTGGACCTTGATGCGGCCGTATCGGTCGGTCCAGATTTCTTCGCCGGCCGGGCCGACCACCTTCGCGGTCTGCGGTCCCTCGGTCCACGGCTTGGGTGTCGTGCGCCGCGGGCGCCAGGCGAAGCTCGTGGGCTGGGCATCGAAGGTGAAGCGCTGCACGGAGCCCTCGGCGCCGTTCTGTCCTTCACTGGCCTGGATGGTCTCTTGCAGGTGATAGCCGACACCGAGCAGCAGGTACTGCCGGTTCTGGTCGTCGCGCGGGTGGCCGGCGAGGCGGAAGGTGTGGCCCGGCGCCAGTTCGCGCAGGTTGGAGCGGCCCCTGGCCCGGCGGCGTTCGCTCAGTTGCTCCTCCGTGCGGAGGCGCGCGTAGTCCTCGCCGTCGCCGTGCCGGATGAAGCCACCCGGCCACTCGTAGGCTTCATGGCTGTCGTGGTCATGGCCGGGCGGCATTTGCTGGCGGCTCGCC
>NZ_JBGLYU010000023.1:0-92252 GCF_047304235.1 Variovorax sp. Varisp36 | reverse complement strand
GCACCGGGTGGCTCCCGCAGCGAAATAAAGGAGGAGCCGAAGGCGGGGGACATTCGCGGAGGGAGCCACCCGGTGCCCTTCGCACACACCCCGAAAGAAAGCCCCCCGAATTCAGGAAGGTGGCGAAGACGGCGGCACACGACGCCGCCGCCGCATCAAGTACTCCACGAGTTCGAACAGGCCCTCGCTCAGCAACGCCAGCGCAGCCGCCGGCAATGCACCCGCAACGAGCAGTTCGCGGTCGTTGAGCGCCAGCCCCGTCACGATGCGCTCGCCGAAGCCGCCCGCACCGATGAAGGCCGCGATGGTCGCCGTGCCGATGGCAATCGAGGTCGCGGTGCGCACGCCCGCCAGCAGCGTGGGCAGTGCCAGCGGCAGCAGCACCAGCCGAAGGCTCTGCGGCGGCGTCATGCCGAGTGCGGTGCCGGCCATCCGCAGGCCGTTGGGCACCTCGGCCAGGCCCGTCACCGTGTTGCGCATGATCGGCAGCAGCGAATAGAGCGTCAGCGCGATCAGCGCGGGCAGCGCGCCGATGGCGCCCAGCATCGAGATCAGCACGGCCAGCAGCGCCAGCGACGGCACTGTCTGCAGCAGGCTCGCGAAACCCAGCACCACCGCGCGCAGCCGCACATGCGCAAACACCAGGATCGCCAGCGGCACGCCGATGAGAATCGCGACGCCGACCGACACCGCCACCAACAGAAGATGCTGCCGCGCGAGCTTCCACAGGTCCGGCCCGAACAGCTTGGCCATGAAGCCGCGCCGCGCTTCCCGCGGCTGCGCCTTCGCGCCCTTGCCCGTGCTCGCGAGGAAGTCGCGCGCGATGGTGTCGAAGGGCACGCTCTCTAGCTCGGCCCGCGCATTCATCGTGATCATCGCGCGCTCGTCGACGCGACCTTCGAGCGTCTTCAACGCGGCCCAGGCCAGCGGCAGCCGCGTGGGCAGGTCGAGCTTGTAGAGCACCACCGCGTCGTAGCGCGGAAAGTATTTCCTGTCGTCTTCCAGCACGCGCAGGCCGAGGTGGTCGATCTTGGCGTCGGTGGTGTAGATGTCGATCACGTCGATCTGCTTCGCGGCCACCGCGTCGTAGGCCAACCCGTGGTCGAGCCCGGTGGGCATCTGCGTGAAGCCGTAGCGCCCGGCCAGGCCCTTCCAGCCGTCCGCGCGGCCGATGAATTCGTTCGACAGGCCGAACTTCAGCTCGGGGTGCTTCGCCAGGTCGCTCAGCGTGCGCAGGCCCAGCCGCTCGGCGTCGGCGGCGCGCACCGCGAGCGCATAGCCGTCGTTGAAGCCCAGCGGAATGGCCACGCCCAGGCCCATCGGCGCGAGCGCCGCGTTCATGGCCTCGCGCGTGTCCGCCGGCGAGCCCTTGAGGATTTCGAGCGCGATGGTGCCGGTGTATTCGGCGTACAGGTCGATGGCGCCCGAGCGCAGCGCCTCGTACACGATGGCCGTGTTGCCCAGGCCTTGCCGCACGACGGGCGGCGAGACGGTGTGCGGTGCGGCCGTCTGCGCCAGCAGTTCGGCCAGGATGTACGACTCGGTGAAGCGCTTGGAGCCCACGCGCAGCGTCTCGTCCGCGGCTCGTGCGGGGGCGGGCGCGACGGCAAGCCATGCGAGGGCGTACAGCAGGGCGGCGCGCCAGAAACAGCGGGGCAGATGCATCCGGGCCAGTGTATAGACATCGTTCCGTTTGGCGCACCCGCCGCTCTCCTACACGCCGTGGTGCGCGGTGCCGATGGGGCGGGCCGCTGATCGGGCCCACAGTCGGTTGCCATGAAGACCCGCTCCATGAAGAACGAACACCCCGGCCCCGACGTCCACGGCCTGCGGGAGCTGCCGGGCGTGCAGGTCGACGGCTACAGCCTGCAGCTGCGCGACAAGGACGGTTTCGTCGGCGACCAGGCCAGCCAGACGGCCTTTCGCGAACTGCTCGAACGCTGGCGCAAGCGCCGCCGCAGGAAGGGAAAGGACCCGCTGGGCGGCTCGCATTCGCGCGACCTCGGCAAGGGGGAACTCGACCGCGCGCTGCAGGGAGGAAAGGCGTCCGAGGCCTCCGATGTGATGCATGGCGCCATCGAGGAGTTCGCGCAGGAGCTGGCCCTGGTGATCCAGCGCTTCATGCGCCAGCCCTCGTGGCGGAAGGTGCAGCGCATCGTGGTCGGCGGCGGCTTTCCCGAGAGCGACGTGGGCGAGCGCGCCATCCTGCAGACTGGGGCCATCCTCGAGGAGATGGGCCTGCACGTGCAGATCGGCCGCCTCTCGCACGACGTGGACGACGGCGGACTGATCGGCTGGGCGCACCTTGTGCCGCGCGCCATGCTGAAGAAGCACGACGCGATCCTCGCGGTGGACATCGGCGGCACCAACGTGCGCTGCGGCATCGTGAAAACACGCCACCGCAAGGCGCGCGACTTCTCGCTCGCCAAGGTGGTGCGCCGCGAGAAGTGGCGCCATGCGGACGATGCGCCCGACCGCGGCGGCATGGTCGAGCACATCGCCGACATGCTGGAAGACATGGTGCGCTACAGCGAGCGCAGGAAGATCCGGCTCGCGCCCTTCGTCGGCGTTGGCTGCCCGGGCCTGATTCGGCCGGACGGTTTCATAGCGCGCGGCGCGCAGAACCTGCCCGGCGACTGGGACAGCCACGCCTTCCACCTGCCGAGCCAGCTGTGGCAGCGCATGCCGATGCTGGGCTCGGGCCCGACGCTGGTGCTGATGCACAACGACGCAGTGGTGCAGGGCCTGAGCGAACTGCCCTTCATGCGCGACGTGCGGCACTGGGGCGTGCTGACCATCGGCACGGGGCTGGGCAACGCGAGCTTTACCAACAGGGCTTGAATCAGTCTTCGGGTCGCAGGCCTTCGACGCGCATGCTGGCCGACGCCACGGCCTCGCCGCCCAGCGCCTTGTAGACGGCCACCAGCCCGACCGCGAGCCGGCTGGCGCTCTGCGCCTGGTCGCCGGGGGGCCCGCGGCGGGGGGGGGGGGCGGGGGGGGGGGGGGGGGCGCGGGGGGGGGGGGCGCGGGGGGGGGGGCGGCGCGCCCCCCCCCCCCCCGCGCTTTGTCCCCCCCCCCCCCCCCGCCCCCGCGCGGGGGGGCGCTGGGCGCGGGGGCGCGCCGCGCCGCCCGCGGGGGGCGGCCCGCGTCGAGCTCGACGCCCAGGTCGGTGAGGCCGCCCTTGTAGCGGGCAGCCGCCAGCACCAGCGCGTCGCGGCCGCGGCGCTCGCGCTCGGCCAGTTCGGTCTGCCGCTGCCGCTCGGCGGCGTAGGCGGTGAGCGCCGAGTCGATCTCGTGCCAGGCCTTGAGCACGGTCTGCTGAAAGGCCACGGCCGCTTCCTGCTGCTGCAGCTCGCGCAGTTCGACGGTGCCGCGGCGGCGTCCGTTGTCGAAGATCGGCAGGCTGATCGACGGGCCCACGTGCCATTGCCGGCTGCCCCATTCACCGAAACGCTCGCTGCCTACCGATTCGTAGCCGAAGCCGGCGCCCAGCGTCACGCGAGGATAGAGATCGGCCACGGCCACGCCGATGCGGGCCGTGGCGGCATGCAGCTGCGCCTCGGCCGCCGCGATGTCGGGGCGGCGGCGCGCGAGTTCGGCGGGCTGGCCCAGCGCGAGGGCGGGGAGCGCCGGGGCGTCGAGTGCGTCGCCGGTGGCGGTGTCGGCCAGCTCGGCGTTCAGCGCGCCGGGCGCGGCACCGGCCAGCAGCGTGATGCGGTTCGTCGCATCGGCCTCCTGCAGCAGCAGCGCGGGATTGCGCGCGCGCAGTTCGGCGACCAGCGCGCGCTGGCGCACCGGGTCCAGGTCGGTGACGAGGCCGCCGTCGGCGCGCGCCTGCACCAGTTCGAGCGACTCGGCGGCTGCGGCGATGTCGGCGCGCGCGATGCGCAGTTCGCGTTGCGTGCCGCGCAGCTCGAAGTAGTTGCGCGCCAGCTCGGCCTGCACGCTGAGCCGGGCCTGCCGCAGCAGCGCGGACGAGGCGCTCGCGTCGGCATCGGCCGCCTCGATGGTCCGGCGCACGCGGCCCCACAGGTCGATCTCCCACGAGGCATCGAAGCCGGCCTGGTAGAGGTTGTAGGGCTCGCTGAGCGTGTGAATGAGCTGGTCGCGGTTGGAGGCCGACGAGCCGAGCGCATCGATCATCCGCGTGGCGGCACCGCTTTCGCTCTGGCGCTGCCGGGTGACGCCGGCGCTCGCGTTCACCTGCGGCCCCTGCTGCGCCGCCGTGGTGGTGCGCTGCACGCGGCTTTGTGCGAAGCGCAGGGCGGCAGTCTGAAGGTCGGGGTTGCTTGCGAGCACCATGGCTTCGAGGCGATCGAGCACCGGATCGTCGAAGGCCTTCCAGTCGCCGGATGCGATGCCGCCGGTGGAAGCGCCTTGCCGTTCCGCGCCCAGCAGCGCGGGCGAGCCGCCGTGCCAGGCAGTCCAGTCGGCGGGCGTGCGCACCTCGGCCGGCTTGTGGTCGGGTCCTACGGCGCAGCCGGAGACCAACAGGGAGAAGGCGAACGCGGTCGCGGCGCGAGGAGCGGACAGAAGAGGCATGGCGTGCTCCCGGTTTCAGACAAGACGGTTGCGGAACAGCCAGGCCGCCAGCGGCAGCGTGATGGCGGCGATGACGGCGAGCGGAATCAGGTTGTGCCAGACCGTGCCCAGCCCCACGCCTTCGAGGTACACGCGCTGCACGAGATCGATGGCAAAGCGCAGCGGGTTGGCCAGCGTGGCCACCTGCAGCACGTGCGGCATGTTGCGCACCGGCGTGGTCAGGCCCGACAGCAGCATCAGCGGCATGAGCAGCACGAATGCGTAGAGCATGGCCTGCTGCATGTTGGCCGACACGGCCGAGATCGACAGGCCGATGCCCACGCTCGCGACCGTGAAGAACACCAGCCCCGTGTACAGAGTGACGAGCGAGCCCGCCATCGGAATGCGGAACCAGAACAGCGCCACAAGCAGGATCAGCGACGACTGCACCAGCCCCACCAGCACCGGCGGCAGTGCCTTGCCGATCATGATCTCGAGCGGCGACATCGGCGTGACCAGCAGCTGGTCGAAGGTGCCTTGCTCGCGCTCGCGCGCCACCGACAGCGCGGTGAGCAGCAGCGTCTGCAGCATGCTGAGCGCAGCGATCATGCCGGGCAGCAGGTTCCAGCGCGTCTCGAGATTCGGGTTGAACCATGCGCGCGATTCGATGACCAGCGGTGAGGGCGGGGCGCCCGCGCGCGCGCGCAGTTCCGCGTTGTAGCGTTCGACCACCGCGCTCACGTAGCCCGCCGCCGAGCCCGCGGTGTTGGAGTTGCGCGCATCGAGGATCAGCTGGATCGTCGTGGTCTGCCCCGCGCTGAGCTGCTGCTCGAAGTTGGCGGGAATCTGGATGACGAGCAGCGCCTGCTCGGTGTCGACCACCTCGCGGATGTCGGCCTGCGAGCGCAGCGTGGCCACGCGGTGGAAGACGCCCGTGCTGTCCAGGTGCGCGATGAGTTCGGACGAGGCGCCGTTGCGGCTCTGGTCGAGCAACGCATAGGGCACGTTGGTGAGATCGTAGGTCGCGCCGTAGCCGAAGACCAGGCTCTGCAGCAATGCCGGCGCGACCAGGATGGCGCGCGTGGCCGGGTCCTTGAGGATCGTCAGCAGCTCCTTGCGGCAGAGGTTGGCGATGCGCATGAGGAAATCGATCATGGCTTCGGCCCTCAGTCGAGGCTCTTGCGAGTTACCGCGCGCGCCACCAGCAGCAGGCCCACCGCGTACGCCAGCAGGATCGCGCAGTTGCGCCAGATCAGCGGCCACACGTCACCGGCGAGGAACAGCGTCTTGATCAGATCCATGAAATAGGTGGCCGGCAGCAGGTGCCCCACCACCCGAACGGCAGTGGGCACGTTGCGCAGATCGAACAGGAAGCCCGACAGCATCATCGAAGGCATGAAGGTCGCGATCAGAGCCACCTGGCTCGCGAGGAACTGGTTGCGCGTGACCGACGAGATCACGAGACCCAGGCTCACGGCCACGATCAGGTACAGCATCGAGCTGAACACCACCACCAGCAGCGAGCCGTACATGGGCACGGCGAACAGGTAGCGCGCGGAGAGCAGGCACAGCGTAAGGCCCAGCATGCCGACCGCGAAGTACGGAATGATCTTGGCCAGCAGGATCTCGACCGGCCGCACCGGTGTGACGAACAGCGCCTCCAGCGTGCCGCGCTCCCATTCGCGCGCCATCACCAGCGCCGTGAGGAAGGCGCCGACCAGCGTCATGATGAGCACGATCAAGCCCGGCACCAGATACCAGGTGCTGGTGTTCGCGGCGTTGAACCACATGCGCTGCTCGACGGCGACGCTGCCTGCGGCCGCGGCGCCGGCAGCGTCGCCGCTGCGGTCCGCCTGCCGCACGCCCGCTTGCGCGAGGGCGCCGCTCACGTAGGCCTTGATGATGCTCGCGCGCCCCGCGTCCGAGCCGTGCACGATGAGCTGCACGCGTGCGTTGCCGGCGGCGAGCGCGCGGGAGAAATCGGCCGGCACGCGCACGATGCCGTCGACCTTGCGCTCGCGCATCAGTTCCTCGGCGTCGTGCATCGAGCCCAGCAGGACCGGCGCAATGGTGGGCGAGAGCTGCAGCCCGGCAACGGCTTCGTGCGCGGTCGGCGAGGCGTCTTCCATGACCACGGCCACGGGCGCGTTCTTCACGTCGAGCGACATGCCGTAGCCGAAGATCAGGATCAGCACCATCGGCAGCAGGATGCCGATGGCGAGGTTGCTGCGGTCGCGCAGCAGCTGGCGGAACTCCTTGCGCGTGAGGGAGACCAGGCGGGACCGGAAGCCGTTCATGCCGCCACCTCTTCCGTGCTCTTGTGCCGCGCCTTCTCGACGATGCCGATGAAGGCCTGTTCCATGTCGATGCGTCTCCCGCTGTCTTCCTCGCCCAGCGCCTGCGCGCGCACCTCCTGCGGCGTGCCGATGGCCAGCACCTTGCCTGCGTCCTGGATCACGATGCGGTCGCAGTACTCCGCCTCTTCCATGAAGTGCGTGGTGATGACGACCGTGGTGCCGCCTTCCGACAGCGCCGTGATGCGGCGCCAGAACTCGCGGCGCGCGAGCGGGTCGGCGCCGCTGGTGGGTTCGTCGAGGAACAGGATCTCGGGCTCGTGCAGCAGGCCGGTGGCCATCGCCAGGCGCTGCCTGTAGCCGCCGGCCAGTTGGCCGCTGGGCGTGTCGAGTGCCTGGGCAAGGTCGAACTGGTGCAGCACCGTGTCCATCCGCTCGCGCAGCTTCGCGCCGCGCAGGCCGTAGGCCCCCCCGAAGAACGAGAGGTTCTCGCGCACCGTGAGGTTGCCGTAGAGCGCGAACTTCTGCGAGACGTAGCCGATGCGCTGGCGCGCCTGTGCGCGTGCATGCCGCAGGTCGACGCCGGCCACGCGCAACTGGCCGCCGCTGGCGGGCAGCAGGCCGCAGAGCATGCGGAAGGTGGTGGTCTTGCCCGCGCCGTTGGGGCCGAGCAGGCCGAAGATTTCGCCGCGGCGAACCGAGAAGCTGGTGTTGGCCACGGCGACGAAATCACCGAAGCGGCGTACGAGGTCCTTGACCTCGATGACCACCTCGCCGGATTGGCCGTCGGGCGTCGCCATGGCGGCTGGCGGAATGGTGTCGCTGGCGGGCGATGGCTGCGTTCGCAGCAGCATCATGAAGCCGTCTTCGAGGCGCGGCGCGACGGGCTCGGTGTGCGCGCCGTCGAGCAGCGCGTCGAGCCGCGCGCCGTCTGCTTCCTCGCGGCGGATGAAGCGCACCTCGCCGCCCTGCGGCACTGCATCGACGATGTCCTGCCGCGCGTCGAGCAGGCGAGCCTGAAGCAATCGCGGCGGCTCGCTGTCGGACGGCGTTGCGACAAAGCACAGGCCGCGCGCCCGGTCGCGCAGTTCGCCGGGCGCGCCCTGCGCCAGCAGCTTGCCGCCGCGCAGCACGAACACATGGCTGCAGCGCTCGGCCTCGTCGAGGTAGGCGGTGCTGACGATGACCGAGAGCTTTTCGTCGTCGACCAGTTGCTGCACGATCTCCCACAGCTCGCGGCGCGAGAGCGGGTCCACGCCCACAGTCGGCTCGTCGAGCAGCAGCAGGTCGGGCGAGCGCACCAGCGTGCAGGCCAGGCCGAGCTTCTGCTTCATGCCGCCCGAGAGCTTGCCGGCGGGGCGGGTGGTGAAGCGGCCGAGGTCGGTCATTTCCATCAGCCGTGCGTAGCGCTCGCGCCGCTGCGTGCGCGGCACGCCGTGCAGATCGGCGTAGAGGTCGAGGTTCTCCTGCACGCTGAGGTCGTCGTAGAGGCCGAAGCGCTGCGGCATGTAGCTGATGCGGTCCTGCACCGCCTGCGGGTCGGCCGACACGTCGATGCCGAGCACGCGAAGCTCGCCCTGGTCGGCGCGCATCAGGCCGGCCATGAGGCGCAGCAGCGTGGTCTTGCCTGCGCCGTCGGGACCGACCAGCGCGGTGAGCGTGCCGGCGGGTACTTCGAGCGACACGTCGTCGAGCGCGTGCACGGCCGCGGCCGGCGCCTTCGGCACGAAGCGCTTGTGCAGCGAGCGCCCGGCCACGGCTTGCATTCAACAGCCCTCCGTGTGGGAAGTCTTGCTCCTTCCCCCGCTGGGGGAAGGCTGGGATGGGGGCAGGCAGAGCGCTCGATGGCCGCACCGCCTGCCCTCACCCCGGTCCTCCCCCGAAAGGGGAGGGAGCCATGCATGAAGAGAGGCGGTCATTCAGGGCCCGCCCGTCGAAGCCAGCTGCAGCCGCACGGTCGCCGGCATGCCGAGCCGCAGCCGATCCTCCTTGTCGTCGACCATCACGCGGATCTCGTAGACGAGGCTGCTGCGCAGCTCCTCCGTCTGCACCGTCTTGGGCGTGAACTCGGCCACCGACGAGATGTAGCCGACCTTGCCCGCGATGGCCTCGCCGGGTTGGCTGTCGGTGCTCACGCGGGCCTCCTGCCCGGCGCGCACGCGGCCGAGGTCGGGTTCGGCCACGTAGGCGCGCACCCACTTGGGATCGGTGATGGCGAGCGTGAAGGCCGGGCGCTGCGGCGAGGCCATCTCGCCCGGTTCGAGCAGCCGGGCGCGCACGACGGCGTCGATGGGCGCCTTGAGCTCGGCCTCCGCGAGCTGGTGGTTCATGAGTGCGAGTTCGGCGCGGGCCGATTCGAGCTGGGCCTGCGCCTGCCCGATGTCTTCCTTGCGCGGCCCGGTGACAACCAGCTGCTGCGCCTTGTGCGCGTTGTCGAGCTGCGCCAGCGCCACCTTGCGCCTGGCCTGCGCGTTGTCGAGATCCTGCTGGCTCACCGCGCGGCCGGCCGTGGTGGCGCCGATGGCCTGCAGGCGCGCGAGCTGCTGCTGCGCCAGATCGGCATCGGCCTGCGCGGCGGCCACCTGGGCGCCGGCCTGCGCCACTTCCTCGGGGCGGCTGCCGGTCTTCAGGCGCAGCAGGACCTGCTCCTGCACGCCGATGCGCGCCTGCGACTGCGCCGCGCGCAGCACCAGCGAGCGGGTGTCGAGCCGGCCCAGTACCTGCCCGGCGCGCACGCGGTCGCCTTCGCGCACCGTCAGCTCGGCCACGCGCTCGTTGGCGTTGAAGGCCAGCGAGACCTGGCGCAGGTCGACGTTGCCGTACAGCACGAGCTGGTCGGAGGGCGCGGCCGAGCGGTGCGCGTACCACCAGCCGCCCGCTGCCGCGATGACTGCCACGGCGGCGATGGCGATAAGCGGTTTCCTGTTCATGGTGTGTGTCCTGACGAGGCTGCTTCTGTCCCCGGCCCTGTGTGATGTTATCAAATTGAAATTTGAATTTGAAGTATTTTTTCGTTTGGGTTAGCCTCGAGGCATGGCAACCCGCACTCCGCGCACCGACGGCAACACCACGCGCCTGCACATCCTCGAGACCGCGGGGCGGCTGTTCGCGGCGCAGGGTTTCGCGCAGAGCACCAGCAAGGAAATCTGCACCCGCGCGGGCACCAACATGGCCGCGATCAACTACCACTTCGGCGGCCGCGACGGGCTCTACGAGGCGGTGCTGATCGAGGCGCACCGGCAACTGGTGAGCCTCGACGAGCTGATGGCGCTGTCCATGGCGTCCACCGATGCGCGGCTCAAGCTGCGCGCCTTCCTCACGCACATGGTCGAGATGAGCGCGCAGCCGAAGGCGCCGTGGGGCTTCCGGGTGGTGCTGCGCGAGGCGCTGTCGCCGTCGCCGGCCATGCCGGCGATGATCCAGCGGGCGGTGCTGCCCAAGGCCAAGCTGCTGCGCGGCATCATCGGCGAGATCATGGGCTTGCCCGGCGACCATCCCTCGGTGCAGCGCAGCCTGCTGCTCACGGTGCTGCCGTGCCTGGTGATGACGGTGGCGCCCAAGGACCTGAGCAGCAAGGTGCTGCCGGCCCTGAAAGACACGCAGGCGCTGGCGGACGACCTGATGCGCTACGTGCTCGCCGGGCTCGACGCCGTGGCAAAGGACGCCAAGGCCGCCGAGCCGACTACAGCTGGAAAGCGACGGTAAGCAGCAGCCCCTCGGCCACGTCGCGCAGCAGCCCCGGTCGCCGCGCGCGGTAGGGTTCGCCGGCCGACGCGGTGGTCTCGATCCACTCGGCCAGCCAGTCAATGTGGTCCTGGCCGTAGAACACCACGGCGGCCTCGTGGTTCAGCAGCAGGCTGCGCAGGTCGAGGTTGATGGAGCCGCAGATGGCGAGTTCGTCGTCCACCACCACGGCCTTGGCGTGCGCCATGAACGGGAGCATGCGAAAGCTCACGCCCGCGCGTGCCAGGTCGCGCATGGCGCGTGCGCGCACGAAGTCGGCCAGGCGGTGGTTCGACTTCGCCGGCATCGCGATGGTCACCTGCACGCCGCGCCGCGCGGCCAGCCGCAGTGCGTCGCGCAGGCCGTCGCCGGGCACGAAGTAGGGCGTGATCGCGAGGATGCGGTGCTCGGCGCGGAAGCACGCGTCGATCAGCAAGGCATGCGCCGTGTCCTCGGTCTGGTCGGGGCCGCTCGGCAGGAACTGGGCCATGGCCGTGCCCGGGCCCTCGGCAACGTCGTCGCACGTGATGGCGCGGGCCTTGCGGGTGCGCACCGAGGTCCAGTCGTGGTCGAACTGGCGCGCCGCCGCCGCGGCCACGCTGCCGCGCAGATCGAACGACAGGTCGTACCAGGCCTCGGGATGCTTGTCGCTGCCGGTGAAATACTCGCCCGCGAGGTTGCGCCCGCCCGACCAGAGCCAGCTGTCGTCGGCAATGGTGAACTTGCGGTGGTTGCGCAGGTTGCGCGGCCCGATGCGGCGCAGGCTGAAGAAGGGGCGGAACACCGCCACCTCGCCGCCCGCCGCGCGCAGCCGGTCGAAGTGATGGCGCGGCAGCGACAGCGCGCCGAAGCCGTCGAGCAGCACCCGCACCTTGAGCCCCTCGCGCGCCCGCCTGGCGAGCCGCTCGATCACCGCATGGCCGAGCGGGTCGTCGCCGATGATGAAGGTGCACACGTCGATGCGCTCGCGCGCGCCGTCGATCACCTGCCACAGCGCCTCGCGCGCGGCCTCGCCGTCGGCATGCATGCGGATCGCGCAGCGCCCCGGCGGAGCGAGGCCGAAGCTCTCGATCAGGTCGGCCGCCCAGTGGCCCGGCGGCACCGAGCGCGGCGGCCGCGGCGAGCCCGCCGGGCGCAGCTTGCGCTGGCCGAACAGCAGGTACATGGGCAGGATGAAATAGGGCATCAGCACCAGCCCCATGACCCAGGCGATGGCCGTGGTGGGTGCGCGCTGCTCGCGGCGCGCGCGCGTGGTCAGGACGTAGACCAGCAATGCGAAAGTGACGACGAGGAAATGCTGCGAAGGGGAGGGCAGCCAGTCGAACCCTGTGATCGGCATGGAGCGATGATGCCTCAGCGCCGCCGGCCTTCAGCGTTGAAGGAAGGCCGGCACGCCGCGCCCCTGCGAGGCCAGGAACCGCATCATCGGGTCGACCACCGCGCGCACCGCGGGGCGGTCGCCCACGCGTGTGCGCCAGGCCAGCAGGCGCGGCGTGGTGTCGGTCATGCCGGCGCCCTTGCGGTCGGCGAACACGCAGGCCATGTAGAAGGCGATGTCGGCGAAGGAGTAGGGGCCGGCGAGGTACTCGCGCGTGGCCAGCAGGCCTTCCATTTCTTCATAGAAGCGCGCGCAGCCGGCGCAGGCCGCGATCGCCGCGGCGCTGTGCATGTCGTGCTGCAGGCCGAAGAGCTTGATGACGTTGGGAAAGAAGACCTCGTCGGACTTCTGCTCCAGCTGCCGTGCGCGGGCCCGTTCGGCGATGCCCTCGGGCCACAGCGCAGGGGCGGGGTAGCGGTCTTCGAGGTATTCGAAGATCTGCGTCGAGTCGAACAGCTCGACCCCGCCGTCGATCTCGTCGGTCAGCACGGGCACCTGCTGCTTGACCGGGTTGACCCGCAGCACCACCGGGTGCTTGGGCTCGTAGGCGTCGCCCTCGATGAACGGCACCATGACCAGTTCGAAGGCAAGGCCTTTTTCGCGCGCCGCGATCTCGACCTTGGCGCCGAACATGCTGAGGGGGCCGGAGTAGATGTGAATCGTCATGGGCCCCGACTTCAACAGAAATGGCGCTTCAGGTCGAGCCCCAGACTTCCTGTGCAGTCTCGACCACGAGGCGCAGCTTGGCGCGCTGCGCTTCCACGGCGATGTTGTTGCCGTGCACCGTGCTGGAGAAGCCGCATTGCGGCGATAGCGCGAGCTGTTCGAGCGGGGCGTACTTGGCGGCATCTTCGATCCGACGCTTGAGTTCGTCCTTGTCCTCCATCTCGCCGAACTTGGTGGTCACGAGGCCGAGCACCACGGTCTTGCCCTTGGGCAGGTAGCGCAGCGGCTTGAAGTCGCCCGAGCGGGCGTCGTCGTATTCCATGAAGTAGGCGTCGAGATCCATCTCTTTCAGCAGCGCCTCGGCCACCGGTTCGTAGTTGCCGGCCGCTGCGTGCGTGCTCTTGAAGTTGCCGCGGCACAGGTGCATGGCCAGCAGCATGCCCGGCGGCTTCTGCGCGACCACCTTGTTGATGAAGGCGGCGTAGCGGTGCGGCAGCTCGTTGGGGTCGTCGCCGCGCTTGCGGGCGGCTTCGCGCATGTGCTCGTCGCACAGGTAGGCCAGGTTGGTGTCGTCCATCTGCACGTAGGTGCAGCCGGCTGCAGCCAGCGAGCGCAGCTCGTCGCCATAGGCCTTGGCCACGTCGTCGTAGAACACCGGGTCGAGCTCGGGATAGTGTTCCTTGCTGATGCCGGCGCGGCCGCCGCGGAAGTGCAGCATGGTCGGCGAGGGGATGGTCACCTTCGGCGTGCGGCCCGCCGTAACCTGGCTCTTGAGGTACTGGAAGTCGGCGAGCTGGATGTCCTTCACGTGGCGCACCTTGTCGATCACGCGCATCGCCGGCGGCGCCAGTTCCTCGGTGCCGTCGGGCTTGCGGATGGTGACCGGAATGTCGGTCTTCACGCCGCCGAGCTGGTCGAGGAAATCGATGTGGAAGTAGGTGCGGCGGAACTCGCCGTCGGTGATGCTCTTCAGGCCGATGTCTTCCTGGAAGCGGACGATCTCGGTGATGGCCTTGTCTTCGACCAGGCGAAGCTGCTCGGGCGTGATCTCGCCCTTGGCCTTCTGCTCGCGCGCTTCGAGCAGGTACTTGGGGCGCAGGAAACTGCCCACGTGGTCGTAGCGGGCGGGCAAGGCGGCGTGCTGGGACATGGATGACTCCGTCGTGATGGGGGAACGAGCGGAACATCGTATCGCCTTCGAAACATCGGCGGCTTGGATCAAACGACCCGGCCCGGCTGCGCCTACTGCGCCGACAGCCGGCACGCACGCAGGCGGAAGCTGCCATGCGCGATGATCGCGCGGTTCATCTGGTTATCGCGCAACAAAGAATCCCGTCGGAGGCCGCTAGGTGATTGCCAGCTCCGCCGGGTGTTGCAAAGTGTTGAAAATAGCCCGGGTTCGCGTTCCGCCCCTCAAAGGAAAAACCATGCAAAGACGCCATCTCATCCAGACCGCCGCCCTGTCGGCGCTAGCGCTTTCAATGTCGCTGGCCAGCGCCCAGGACAACAAGTTCAAGATCGGCCTGATCCTGCCGATGACGGGCCAGTCGGCCTCCACCGGCCGCCAGATCGAAGCTGCCGCGCGCCTCTACATGGCCCAGAACGGCGACACCGTGGCCGGCAAGAAGGTCGAGCTGATCGTCAAGGACGACACCGGCCTGCCCGACGTCACCAAGCGCCTGGCTCAGGAACTGGTGGTGAACGACAAGGTCAACGTGCTGGCCGGCTTCGGCCTCACGCCGCTGGCGCTGGCCGTGGCGCCGATCGCCACGCAGTCGAAGACGCCTGAAGTGGTGATGGCCGCTGCCACGTCGAGCATCACCGAAGCTTCGCCCTACGTCATCCGTTCGAGCTTCACGCTGCCGCAGGTGTCGGTGGCCATGGGCGACTGGGCGCCGAAGAACGGCGTGAAGACAGTCGTCACGCTGGTGGCGGACTACGGTCCCGGCAACGACGCCGAGAAGTTCTTCAGCGAGCGCTTCCAGCTCAACGGCGGCAAGGTGCTCGAGAAGCTGCGCGTGCCGCTGCGCAACCCCGACTTCGCCCCGTTCCTGCAGAAGGTGCGCGACGCCAAGCCCGACGCGCTGTTCGTCTTCGTGCCCTCGGGCGCGGGCGCGGCCGTGATGAAGCAGTTCCTCGAGCGCGGCATGGACAAGGCCGGCATCAAGATGATCGCCACCGGCGACGTGACGGACGACGACCAGCTCAACGACATGGGCGACGGCGCGCTGGGCGTGGTCACCTCGCACCACTACTCGGCCGCGCACCCCTCGGCGATGAACAAGAAGTTCGTCGAGGCCTTCCAGAAGGCCAACCCCAAGATGCGCCCCAACTTCATGGCCGTGGGCGGCTATGACGGCATGCGCGTGATCTACGAAGCGCTCAAGACCACCAAGGGCCAGGGCGGCGGCGAAGCGCTGCTGGCGGCCATGAAGGGCCAGGTCTTCGAGAGCCCGCGCGGCCCGGTTCTGATCGATGCGCAGACGCGCGACATCGTGCAGGACGTGTACCTGCGCAAGGTCGAGAAGAAGGACGGACAGCTCTACAACGTCGAGTTCGACGTGATCAAGGGCGTGAAGGACCCGGGTAAAGCTAAATAATGCTCGCCCCCAGGCTGCGCGCACTTCGTGTCGCTTCGCCTTCCCCCTACCGGGGGCAACACCGGAGGCCCGGCAAAGCCGGTTCCTCGGTGTTTCCCGAAGAGACCGCAGCGCGCGGCAAGCTGGTGAATCGCTGATATGTTGACCATTCTTTTCGACGGCATCGCCTACGGCATGCTGCTCTTCGTGCTCGCCGTCGGCTTGGCCGTGACGCTCGGGCTGATGAACTTCATCAACCTCGCGCACGGCGCCTTCGCCATGGCGGGCGGGTACCTCACGGTGTTCGCGATGCAGAAGCTGGGCCTGCCGTTCCTGGCCTGCCTGCCGTTCGCGTTCATCGTCGTCGCGTTGGCCGGGGCGTTGCTCGAACGCACGCTCTATCGGCCGATGTACGGCAAGCCGCACCTCGATCAGGTGCTTTTTTCCATCGGCCTCGCCTTCATGGCCGTGGCGGCCGTCGACTACTTCGTGGGATCGTCGCAGCAGAACGTGCAGCTGCCCGAGTGGCTGCGCGGCCGTACCGAAATCGGGGACGGCGCGCTGCTGCTGGGCATGGGGCACTACCGGCTCTTCATCATCGGCGTGTGCGCCGTGCTCACGGTGGTGCTTCAGCTCATCCTGTCGAAGACGCGCTTCGGCAGCCGGCTGCGCGCGGCGGTCGACGACCCGCGCGTGGCGGCGGGGCTGGGCATCAACGTGAACATCGTGTTCCTGCTGACCTTCGCCGTGGGCTCCGGGCTCGCGGGGTTGGGCGGTGCGCTGGGCGCGGAAATTCTCGGGCTCGACCCGACCTTCCCGCTCAAGTACATGATCTATTTCCTGATCGTGGTGTCGGTCGGCGGCACCTCGTCGATCACCGGGCCGCTCGCGGCGGCGCTGCTGCTGGGCATCGCCGACGTGGCGGGCAAGTACTTCATTCCGAAGATGGGTGCGTTCACCGTCTACCTGCTGATGATCCTCATATTGATGTGGCGGCCCCAGGGCCTGTTCACCCGCAAAGGGGGGCGCTGAATGAGCACGCCTTCTTCTGCGACCGATTTCCAGTCGGCCCTGCTGCGCAAGGCGCGCTGGCACCCGCTCGAGTTCGTCGTCTGGGCCGCGGCCTTCGCGCTGCCGCTCGTGATGCCTTCGCACTCGCTGCTGATCAACGAGATCGCCATCGTCGCGCTGTTTGCGATGTCGCTCGACCTGATCCTCGGCTACACCGGCATCGTGTCGCTGGGCCATGCCGCCTTCTTCGGCTTCGGCGCGTATGCGGCGGCGCTGTTCGCCAAGCTCGTGATGCCCGACCCGACCGTGGGGCTCGTGGTCGCCACCGTGCTCTCCGCGCTGCTGGGCCTCGTCGCCAGCGTGACGATCTTGCGCGGCAGCGACCTCACGCGCCTGATGGTCACGCTCGGCACCGCGCTGCTGCTGCTCGAACTCGCCAACAAGCTCGACTGGCTGACCGGCGGTGCCGACGGCCTGCAGGGCGTGGTGATGGGACCGGTGCTCGGCCTGTTCGACTTCGACCTGTACGGCCGCACGGCCGCCTGGTATTCGCTGGCCGTGATGCTGCTGCTGTTCCTGCTGATGCGCCGGCTGGTGCATTCGCCGTTCGGCGCGACGCTCAAGGCCATCCGCGACAACCGGCTGCGTGCCATGGCCATCGGCATCCCGGTGGTGTCGCGCCTTGCGGTCATCTACACCGTGGCAGCCGGCATCGCCGGCGCCGCGGGCGCGCTGCTGGCGCAGACCACCGGCTTCGCCTCGCTCGACGTGCTGGCCTTCGACCGCTCGGCCGACGTGCTGCTGATGCTCGTCATCGGCGGCGTGGGCTGGCTCTATGGCGGCGTGGCGGGCGCCATCGTGTTCAAGCTGCTGCAGACCTGGCTGTCGGCCGTGACGCCGCAGTACTGGATGTTCTGGATCGGCCTGATCCTGGTGCTGCTGGTGCTGGTCGGGCGCGACCGGCTGCTGAAGCCCTGGACGTGGTTCGGCGCCGGCAAGAAGAAGGGGGGAGCGGCATGAGCGACACCGTTCTTTCCACCCACGGCCTCGTGATGCGCTTCGGCGGCATCACGGCCACCAACAACGTGTCGATGGAGCTCAAGCGCGGCGCGCGCCATGCGCTGATCGGCCCCAACGGCGCGGGCAAGACCACGCTGATCAACCAGCTCACGGGCGTGCTCACGCCGACCGAAGGCCGCATCACGCTGCTGGGCGAAGACATCACGACGCTCGCGCCGCACAAGCGCGTGGCGCGCGGGTTGGTGCGCACGTTCCAGATCAACCAGTTGTTCGATTCGATGACGCCGCTCGAAACGCTGGCGCTCGTGGTGTCGCAGCACCAGGGCATCGGCGCGCAATGGTGGCGTCCGCTGGGCGCCAGCAAGGCGATCGCCGAGCGCGCGACGCAACTGCTCGAGCAATTCCACCTGAGCGACGTGGCACAACAGCAGGTGAAGCACCTGGCTTATGGCAAGCGCCGCCTGCTGGAGATCGCCATCGCGCTGGCCTGCGAGCCGCGCGTGCTGCTGCTCGACGAGCCGGTGGCGGGCGTGCCCGCCGGCGAGCGCGAGGAGCTGCTGCAAACCGTGGCCGCGCTGCCGGCCGACGTGTCGGTGCTGCTCATCGAGCACGACATGGACCTGGTGTTCAGCTTTGCCGACCGCATGACGGTGCTGGTCAACGGCACGCTGCTGACCGAGGGCGACCCTGAAACCATCGCCAACGATCCCAAGGTGAAAGAGGTCTATCTGGGCCACGGAGAAACCGCCCATGTCTGAGCTGCTGCGCATCGAGAACCTGAGTGCCGGCTACGGCGAGGCCGTGGTGCTGCACGACGTGGCGTTCGCGCTCGGCGAGGGCCAGACGCTGGCGCTGCTGGGCCGCAATGGCACGGGCAAGACCACGCTGATCAATACGCTCGCGGGCGCCACGCGCCAGCATGGCGGCAGCATCGCGCTGAGCGGACAGGCGCTGCACAAGCTGGCGCCGCACCAGCGCGCGGCAGCCGGCATCGGCTGGGTGCCGCAGGAGCGCAACATCTTCAAGTCGCTCACCGTGCACGAGAACCTCACGGCCGTGGAACGGCCGGGCAAGTGGAATCCGCAACGGGTCTACGAGATGTTCCCGCGTCTCGCAGAGCGCAAGACCAACCTCGGCACGCAGCTGTCGGGCGGCGAGCAGCAGATGCTGGCCGTGGGCCGCGCGCTGGTGCTGAACCCCAAGCTGCTGCTGCTCGACGAGCCACTCGAAGGGCTCGCGCCGATCATTGTGGAAGAGCTGCTGCGCGCCATCCGCCGCATCACGCAGGACGAGGGGCTGGCCGCGATCATCGTGGAGCAGCATCCGCAGGCGATCCTCGCGATCTCCGACGAAGCAGTGGTGTTGGACCACGGCACCATCGTGCACAAGGACAGCGCCGCGGCGCTGCGCACCCAGCCGCAGGTGCTGGACCGGCTGCTGGGCGTGGCGCGCTAGACGAGTTCCGCGAGGCGCGCCTTCCAGTCTTCGGTACGGCCCAGCCACGGGCCGATCTCGATGCGGCTGGCGCTGCCATCGGCCCGCGTCAGCACGAAGGTCGGGAATCCCTGGCCGCCCGCACGTTGCAGCAGCTGGCGGCTTTCGGCGATGTGCTGCGCGGTCGCTTCTCCCGCCAGGCGCTCGACGGCTGCAGCAAAGGCTTCGGTATCGAAACCGAGTTCCGCGGCCACCGCCTTCAGCACTTGCGCGTCGGCGATGCGTCGGCCTTCGACATAGTGCGCACGCTGCAGGCGATGCACCATGTCCAGCCCACCGCCTGAGCGCAGCGATTCGGCCGCGAGGATGGCGGTGATCGGCGGCTCGGAATCCATCACCGCGCCGGTGTCGCGCAGCAGTCCTTCGAAGTAGCCTTCGCCGAAGGGCTGGCCCGTCATCTCGGCGATGCGCCGGTCGTGCGGTATCACGTACTCGCGCCACTGCGGCGTGATTGCGCGGCGGTTGGCGCCGGTCATCATGCCGCCGCCATGGAACGCGACCTGCAGGCCCGGCACGTTGCGCGCCGCGTCGACCAGCGGCGCCGCGGCGTAGCACCAGCCGCACAGCGGGTCGAAGATGTAGTGCAGGGTGATGGTGTCGTTCACTGCGGCCATTTCATTTCTCCCTTGATGACCTTGGCGCCGAGTTCCAGCGACGAAGTGCCTTCCAGCTTCGGGTAGCGCTTCTTCATCGCGGCGATCAGCGCGACCGAGTCCTTGGCCTTGGCGGCTTCGACTTCGAAGGCCTTCAGGTAGTCGCGCGTGAACTTCACAGAGGCCAGCGTGTACGGCGCCGAGCCGTTGGTATTCGGCAGGTAGTGGCCGGGCACCACGGTCTTCGGGTGCAGTGCCTTGATGCGGCCGAGCGTCTTGATCCATTCCTGGCGCGATTCGGGCGTCTGCGTGTCGGCCACCCACACGTGGATGTTGGCCGAGACGGGGATGCCGCCGACCACGGCCTTCAGCGAAGGAATCCAGCCGAAGGTGCGTTCGGGCGTGGGGCCGTCGAGGCCGACGACCTGGATCTTGCGGCCTTCGAGCGTGAGGCTGTCACCGGCCAGCGGCTCGGGCACGAGCAGCGCCTTGGGCGCGTTGTCCTTGAGGATCGGGCCCCAGTGCGCGAGCTTGCCGTCCTTCGAGGCCTGGATCGCGGCCACGGTCTGCGGCGTGGCGACGATCTTTGCGTCGGGGAAGGCGGCCTGGATCACGTCGAGGCCGAAGTAGTAGTCGGGATCGCTGTGGCTGATGTAGACCGTGGTGAGCTTCTTGCCCGTGGCCTTGATCTTCTGCACCAGCGCCTCGGCGTCGTTGCGCTGGAACTGGGCGTCGATCAGCACGGCGTCGGTCTGGCCCGTGACGATTTCCGAAGAGACCGGGAACATCGATTTCGTGCCGGGGTTGTAGACGTCGAGCTTGAGCGGCTGGGCCGCCTGCGCGGCAAGCGGGGCGAGGCTCAGCGTGGTGGCGAGGGCAGCGGCGGAGAGGAGGGCTCTGCGGAACATGGCGGCGATCTTTCTGAATGTGTGATGCGAAGAGGTGACAGCGCTGAATGCCCCGAATGTTAGGTTGCGAGAATCGAAACAAAAACCTGATGATTCACAACGAATAGTTTCGGATTTCGGCCGAATGAGCTTCCGGGTCGTCAGTCCGTGGCGCATCTCTCGAGGTGCGCGACCAGCAGTTGCGCCGACGGCGACAGCGCCGCCTCGCCGCGAAAGCAGATCGCGAAACGCCGCCGCGCCCACGCGTCGGTGAGCGGCATCAGCCGCAGGCCGAAGGCATCGGTGAAGGGCCGCGCCACCTCCGCCGGCACCACGCTGATCGCCAGTCCGGCCCGCACCACCCGCAGTGCCGCGTCGAAGTTGGAGACCAGGACGCGGTACACCAGCGGCTTGCCCGCCACCGCCGCCTCGCGCGCCAGCATCAACTGCACGGCGCTCAGCGCCGGCATGCCGACGAATTCGTGGTCGAGCACCTGCTCGAAGCGCACCTGCTCGTGCCTTGCGACGGGATGCGACGGGTGCGCGACGATGGCGAGGTGGTCGGAGCGGTAGTTGCGCCGTTCCAGGCCGTCGAGGTCGGCGGCATCCCAGCACAGGCCAATGGAAGCGCTGCCCTCGCGGATGCCGCGCACGATCTCGGGGCTTACGCGCTCTTCCATGTCGACGCGGATGTTGCGGTGGGCCGGGTCCTTCAGAAAGCCCGCCACGTCTTCCGCCAGCGACTCGGCCATGACCGAGGCCGAGGCCAGGATGCGCACGTGCCCGCGAGCGCCGCCCGCGTAGGCGGCCATGTCGCGCTCGATGCGGTTCACGCTGCCGAGCATCGCGCGGGCGTGCTCCAGCAGGGTTTCGCCGGCCGGCGTGGGCACCACGCCGCGGCGCTTGCGCAGCAGCAGCGGCGTGCCCACCGCTTCTTCGAGCTGGGCCAGCCGCTTGCTGATGGCCGAGCCGACGATGCTGGCCTGCTCGCCGGCGCGCGCGATGCTGCGCGTTTCGCAGACGGCGACGAACAGGCGCAGGGTGGTGAGGTCGAGGTCTCTCATGGTGTTCCGCTTCGGAAGCAAATGGCTTCCAAAATATACCTTCTGGGTCGAATCGGAACTTCTAATATTCACGTCGTACCCTCACGACGGAGACAAAGTCTTGATTCACCCCTTCCTGCCGCCATGCGCGGTCGTTCGCGAAGTGGGCCTGCGCGACGGCCTGCAGAGCATTGCCCGTGTGCTGCCCACCGCACGCAAGCTCGAATGGATCCGCGACGCGCATGCGGCCGGCCAGCGCGAGATCGAAGTCGGCTCCTTCGTGCCGGCGCACCTGCTGCCGCAGCTGGCGGACACGGCCGAGCTGCTGGCCTATGCGAAGACCTTGCCCGGGCTCTTCGCCTCGGTGCTGGTGCCCAACCTGAAGGGCGCGGAGCGCGCCATCGCGGGCGGGGCCGACCTGATGATCGTGCCGCTCTCGGCCAGCCACGCACACAGCCTCGCCAACCTGCGCAAGACGCCCGACGAGGTGGTGGCCGAGGTGGGCCGCATCCGCGCCGCGCGCGATGCGGCGGGCTCGAAGACGCTCATCGACGGCGGCGTGGGCACGGCCTTCGGCTGCACGCTCCAGGGCCATGTCGACGCCGACGAAGTGCTGCGGCTGATGCAGGCGCTGCTCGACGCGGGCGCCGACCGCGTGAGCCTTGCCGACACCGTCGGCTATGCCGATCCGGCGATGGTCCGTAGCCTGTTCGAGCGCGCGCTGCGCATTGCGGGCGACCGGCTGTGGTGCGGCCACTTCCATGACACGCGCGGCCTCGGGCTGGCCAATGTCTACGCGGCGCTGGAAGTCGGCGTGACGCGCTTCGACGCCTGCCTCGCCGGCATCGGCGGCTGCCCGCATGCGCCCGGGGCCAGCGGCAACGTCGACACCGAAGACCTCGTCTTCATGCTCGAGAGCATGGGCGTCGCGACGGGCGTCGATCTGCCGAAGCTGCTCGAGCTGCGCAAGCGCGTGGCAGGCTGGCTCGAAGGCGAAACGCTGCAGGGCACGGTATGGCGCGCGGGCTTTCCAAAGACCTTCGCGGCCACGGCGGGGGTCGCGGCATGAGCACCGCAGGCACCGAAGAAAAGCGCCTGCCGCTGGCTGGCATCCGCGTGGTCGAGTTCACGCACATGGTCATGGGGCCGACCTGCGGAATGGTGCTCGCGGACCTGGGCGCCGAGGTCATCAAGGTCGAGCCGATCGAGGGCGACCGCACGCGGCACCTGCTGGGCGCGGGGGCTGGCTTCTTTCCCATGTTCAACCGCAACAAGAAGAGCATTGCGCTCGACCTCAAGAAGCTCGAGGGGCTCGAGGCCGCGCTGCGCCTGTGCGCCACGGCCGACGTGGTGGCGCAGAACTTCAAGCCAGGCACCATGGACAAGTACGGCCTGGGCTATGCCGCCCTCGGCAAGCTCAACCCGCGCCTCGTGTACGTGAACCACACCGGCTTCCTGCCCGGCCCGTACGAGCACCGCACTGCGCTCGACGAGGTGGTGCAGATGATGGGCGGCCTCGCCTACATGACCGGCCGCCCCGGCGACCCGCTGCGCGCGGGCACGAGCGTGAACGACATCATGGGCGGCATGTTCGGCGCCATCGGCGCGATCGCCGCGCTGATGCAGCGCGCCGAGACCGGCAAGGGGCAGGAGGTGCAGTCTGCGCTGTTCGAGAACAACGTGTTCCTGGTCGGCCAGCACATGCTGCAGTACGCGATCACCGGGCAGGCCGCCGCGCCGATGCCCGAGCGCATCTCGGCGTGGGCGCTGTACGACGTGTTCACTGTGAAGGACGGCGAGCAGATCTTTCTGGCCGCGGTGAGCGACGCGCAGTGGAAGACCTTCTGTGACGCGCTCGGCTTCGACGACCTGAAGGCCGACCCGGCCCTGCGCACCAACAACGACCGGGTGCGTTTGCGGCCCACGCTGCTGGCCGATCTGCGCCAGCGCCTGGCTGATCGTTCGGCAGCGGATCTGTCGGCGATCTTCGAGGCCAGGGGCCTGCCGTTCGCGCCGATCACGCGGCCGGAAGACCTGTACGAAGACCCGCACCTGAAGGCCACCGGCGGGCTCGTGGACATCCGCCTGCCCGACGGCGAGCGTGCCGGCGAAACGGCGCAGACGACACTGTTCCCGATCACGCTCGGCGGCGAGCGCCTCGGCGTGCGCCTGAATCCACCCACGCTCGGCGAGCACACGCGCGAACTGCTGGCCGAACTGGGCTATGCAAGCGAGCAGGTGGACGCCCTGCTCGCCGATTCGGCAGTGGCCTGATCCTGCGATCCTTTTTCGAAGACATAAAGAGAGACAAGACCATGACGAAGACACTTCCCTCGACGAACCTGGATCGCCTGAACCGCCGCGCGGTGCTCGGCCTCGGCGCGTGCGCCGCCGCGGTGGCCGCGATGGGTGCGCGCCCGGCGCTCGCGCAGGGCTCCGACAAGCCCGTCCGCTTCATCCTGCCGATCAGCGCCGGCTCGGGCGTCGACACCATCGTGCGCGCGGCGGCGCCCGCGCTCGGCAAGGCCTTCGGCCAGCCGGTGGTGATCGAGAACCTGCCGGGTGCGGGCGGCATCACCGGCGCGGCGGCCATCGTCAAGGCCGCGCCCGACGGACTCACGCTGGGCATGGTGTCGAACAACCACGTCATCAATCCGGCGGTGTTCAAGAAGATGCCCTTCGACGCGATCAACGACGTCACGCCGATCAGCGTGGTGGGCGCGACGCCGCTGGTGCTGCTGGTGAACCCGAAGGTGCCCGCGAAGAACGTGAAGGAACTGGTGGCGCTGCTGCGCGCCAAACCCGAGGGCTACAACTACGCCTCGTCGGGCAACGGCACCATCATCCATCTTGCCGGCGAGATGTTCATGGACGAGGCCGGCGTGAAGGCGCGGCACATCCCCTACAAGGGCACCGGGCCGATGGTGACCGACATGATCGGCGGGCAGGTCGAGATGGGCGTGGTCGCGCTGCCGGCCGTGCAGCAGCACATCCGGAGCGGTGCGCTGCGCGCCATCGGCCTGTGCGGCGCGACGCGCTCGCCGGCAGCGCCGGAGATTCCGACCATCGCGGAGCAGGGGC
The DNA here is from genome assembly GCF_047304235.1 of Variovorax sp. Varisp36. NCBI lineage: Bacteria > Pseudomonadati > Pseudomonadota > Betaproteobacteria > Burkholderiales > Comamonadaceae > Variovorax > Variovorax sp. Varisp36. The sequence goes on along the minus strand of NZ_JBGLYU010000023.1, from coordinate 67,962 downwards.
TGCCGAACTACGTGGTCGAAGGCTGGTTCGCGGTGATCGGCCCGCCGAAGATGCAGGCGGCCGACGTGCAGCGCGTGCACGATGCGGTGGCCGCCGCTTTCGCGAGCCCCGAAGTGCGCGAGGCGATGGACAAGCAGGGCAACGTCGTCAGGCCCACGACGCCCGAGCAGGCCGCGAGCTACTTCCGCAGCGAGGCCGCGCGCTATGCGGCGCTGGTGAAGAAAGCGAACGTGGTGCTGGAGTAAGGGCCTTGCTCCTTCCCCTTCTGGGGAAGGCTGGGATGGGGGCTGGCGGCCGTCGACGAGGCGCTGCGTCGTGGTCGATGCCGTCGTGCCCCCCACCCCGACCCTCCCCCGGCAGGGGAGGAGGAAAAATCAAGCCGGCCCGACGGCGCGGTACAACGCCCGCACGAAGTCCGACTGCGTGATCATCCCCGTCAACCGCTTCTCGCCGTCGATGATCGGGATATGGTGATGCCCGCCCTCGGAGAACAGCGGCACCAGGTCGACCACGGGCCGGTCGGCGCTGGCCACGCGCACCTGGCGCGTCATGATCTGGCCAACCACCTCGGGCTTGTTCGACATCACCGTGCGCGTGGCGCGGATCAGGTCGCGCAGCTTGCCGGCGATGCCGTCATGGTGCTGCAGGTCGAGCTGGCGGAAGAAGTCGGCCTGCGTGACGATGCCGACCACGCGGCGCGTGCGGTCGGTGACGGGCAGGGCCTTGATGTGTCGTTCGTGCATCAGCGCCCAGGCTTCCTGCAGCGGCGTGCCGAACTCCACCGAGATGGGCACGCTGGACATGATGTCGGCGCAGGTCAGCGTACCGAGGCGCCGCTTGTACGACTCGAGCTCGGTTTCGCGGATCAGCGATTCGAGGTCGTCGCGGCTGATGTCGAGCACCTGGTTGTAGCGGGCCAGCACCGCGTCGATGTCGGCCTGGCTGAAGCGCGCATCGGCCGCGGGCGGACGCACCACCTGCACGTGCGGGTAGCGCCGCCCGGTGAGCGTGTTGTAGGCCACGCCGGCCAGCACCAGCAGCAGCGAGTTGGTGAAGAAGGGGAAGAGGGCGGACGAGAAATGCGTGGTGTGCGTCAGCACCGCCAGCAGCGCCGCGGCGCCGCCGGGCGGATGCAGGCAGCGCGCGCTGAACATCAGGCCGATGGCGCCCGCCACGGCCACGGCGGCGGCCAGCGCGGAGTCGGGAATCCAGTTGACGGCCGCGATGCCGACCACCGCCGACAGCGTGTTGCCGCCGATGACCGACCACGGCTGCGCCAACGGGCTCGCCGGCACCGCGAACACCAGCACGGCGCTGGCGCCCAGCGGTGCGATCAGCCAGACGGTCGCGGCCAGCGGGCCGGCCAGCCAGCGGCACAGCAGCGCCGTGACCAGCAGCCCGAGGCCGGCGCCCGCAACCGCGCGCAGCCGCTCGCGCGCATCGACGGTGGTGCGGCCCGGCAGCCAGGCGCGCGCATGATTCAGGAGTGCCTCGAACCGCATCGCAGCCTCCGTCCTCAGCCTTCGTGAGCCACCAGGCGCCCGATCTCGGGCCAGCGGCCATGCAGCCACACCCATGCGATCAGGCCGATGCCGAGCATGCCCATGGAGGTCAGCGCCAGCGCGAGCGTCGAGTGCATCACCAGCGGCGCCACCGCGCCGGCCACCACGCCGTTGGCGGTGGAGCCGATCACCGCCTGCAGCGACGAGGCCATGCCGCGGCGCTCCGGGTGCAGGTCGAGCACCAGCAACGTGACCACCGGCACCATCAGCGCCCAGCCGAAGGCGAACACCGCGAGCGGCCACAGCGCCCAGGCCACGTGCGCCTCGAAGAAGGTGTTGGCCACCACGTTGACCACCGAGGTCGCCAGCATGATGACGAAGCCGTCGCGGATCTGCCGCTTGGGCGCCACCTTGCCGGCCATGCGGCCGCTGGCGCGCGCGCCGAGCATGATGCCGCCGATCGTCAGCAGGAAGAACCAGAAGAACTGCTGCGGCTGCAGCGCGAGGTGGTCGCCCAGGAACGCGGGCGCGGCCAGCACGTAGAGGAACATGCCGTTGAAGGGCACGCCGCTGGCAAAGGCCAGCAGCAGGAAACGCGGATCGGAGCACAGGTCCCAGTAGCCGCGCAGCAGGTGCCGCACCTGGAAGGGCTGGCGGTGGTCCTTGTGCAGCGTCTCGGGCAGCAGCTTGTAGTTGGCGGCGAACAGCACCACGCCCACCGCCACCAGGAACCAGAACACCGCATGCCAGCCCGCGTGCACGAACAGGAAGCCGCCGATGATCGGTGCGATGGCCGGGGCCACGCCGAAGTAGATCGTCACCTGGCTCATCACCCGCTGCGCCTCGGCCGGCGGGAACATGTCGCGGATCACCGCGCGCGAGACCACGATGCCGGCTCCGGTCGAGAGGCCCTGCAGCCCTCGGAACAGCACGAGCTGCGTGATGTTCTGCGACAGCGCGCAGCCCAGCGAGGCGAGCGTGAACACGGCCAGTCCCCACAGCACCACAGGCCGGCGGCCGAAGCTGTCCGACAGCGCACCGTGGAACAGGTTCATGAACGCGAAGCCGAACAGGTAGGCCGAGAGCGTCTGCTGCATCTCGGCCGGCGTGGCACCGATGGAGCGCGCAATGCCCGAGAAGGCCGGGATGTAGGTGTCGATGGAGAAGGGCCCGAGCATGCCGAGCACTGCGAGCAGCACGGCAAGCGCCCAGCGCGGGGCCTGCCAGAGTTTGTCTGCATCGGGATTCATGGAAGTTGCTCCATTCTTCTTGTCGTGTGCGGCTCCCAAAAGAGAGCGCCCGCCGCCCGGTGAGGGGCGAGGCGGGCGCTTGTGGCTTCAGGGAACCCGGATTACAGAGTATCGATGAAGCTGCGCAGCTTGTCGGAGCGGCTCGGGTGCTTCAGCTTGCGCAGCGCCTTGGCCTCGATCTGGCGGATGCGCTCACGCGTCACGTCGAACTGCTTGCCGACTTCTTCCAGCGTGTGGTCCGTGCTCATCTCGATGCCGAAGCGCATGCGCAGCACCTTGGCTTCGCGCGGCGTGAGCGAGTCCAGGATGTCCTTCACCACGTCGCGCAGGCCGGCTTGCATGGCGGCCTCGATGGGCGCCGTGTTGCTGCTGTCCTCGATGAAGTCGCCCAGATGCGAATCGTCGTCGTCGCCGATGGGGGTTTCCATCGAGATCGGCTCCTTCGCGATCTTCATGATCTTGCGGATCTTGTCTTCCGGGATCTCCATCTTCGCGGCCAGGATGCCGGCGTCGGGCTCGAAGCCGAACTCCTGCAAGTGCTGGCGCGAGATGCGGTTCATCTTGTTGATCGTCTCGATCATGTGCACCGGGATGCGGATGGTGCGCGCCTGGTCGGCGATCGAGCGCGTGATGGCCTGGCGGATCCACCACGTGGCATAGGTCGAGAACTTGTAGCCGCGGCGGTATTCGAACTTGTCGACCGCCTTCATGAGGCCGATGTTGCCTTCCTGGATCAGGTCCAGGAACTGCAGGCCGCGGTTGGTGTACTTCTTGGCGATGGAAATCACGAGGCGCAGGTTGGCTTCGATCATTTCCTTCTTGGCATCGCGCGAAGACGATTCGCCTTCGTTCATGCGCTTGTTGATGTCCTTGAGCTGGGTCAGCGGCACCACCACGCGCGACTGGATGTCGGTCAGGCGTTGCTGCAGTTCCTGCACCGGCGGAATGTTGCGCGCGAGCACGGCGCTCCAGGGCTTGCCGGCGGCGGCCTGCTTCTCGACCCACTTGAGGTTCAGGAGGTTCGACGCGATGCGGTTGCCGTTCTTGTCGTAGCCGCTGAAGTCGCGGATGAACTCGTCCTGCGGGAAGCCGCACTTGTCCACGATGATGCGGCGAAGCTCGCGCTCCTTCTTGCGCACGTCGTCGACCTGCGTGCGCACCAGGTCGCACAGCTTCTCGATGGTCTTGGCCGTGAAGCGGATGGTCATCAGCTCTGCGGACAGGGCCTCCTGGGCCTTGACGTACGCGGGGGTGCCGTAGCCTTCCTTGTCGTAGATCTTGTGGACCTTCTCGAACATTCCGGCGATGCGGTCGAAGCGCTCGAGCGCTTCGCGCTTGAGTTCCTCGAGCTTCTTGGTCAGGGCCTTGGAGCCGCCCTTGCCGTCATCGTCGTCTTCCTCGTCGAATTCGTCGAAGTCTTCTTCGGCCACGTAGTCGTCGGCCTCGTTGGGATTCGAGAAGCCGTCGACGATGGTCGAGATGACGACCTTGCCTTCGCGGATCTCGGCGGCCAGGCGCAGGATCTCGGCGATGGTGGCAGGGGAGGCCGAGATGGCCTCCATCATGGCCATCAGGCCGCCTTCGATGCGCTTGGCGATTTCGATTTCGCCTTCGCGCGTCAGCAGCTCGACCGTGCCCATTTCGCGCATGTACATGCGAACCGGGTCGGTGGTGCGGCCGAATTCGCTGTCCACCGTGGACAGAGCCGCTTCGGCTTCTTCCTCGGCTTCTTCCACCGTGGTGGCGGTGGGCGCGGTGTTGTTCAGCAGCAGGGTTTCGGCGTCGGGCGTCTGCTCGTACACCGCCACGCCCATGTCGTTGAGCATGGTGACCACGACTTCCATGGTCTCGGCGTCGACCAGCTTGTCGGGCAGGTGGTCGGAGATTTCGCCGTGCGTGAGGTAGCCGCGGGTCTTGCCCAGCGTGATCAGGGTCTTCAGGCGCGAACGGCGCTTGGCCAGGTCTTCTTCGGAGAGCACGGTCTCGTCGAGGCCGAATTCCTTCATCAAGGCGCGTTCCTTCGCCTTGCTGATCTTCATGCGCAGCGGCTTGACCTTTTCTTCGGTGGTCGTGGCAGCCGCGGGCTCGTCGCCGGCCAGATCTTCCTCGATGTCCGACAGGTCGATGTCGTTCTCGGGCGCATCCTTGTCAGCCTTGGGCTTGCGGCCGCGCTTGGCGCCGGTGGCAGGCGTGGCGGCGCCGGCGGCCTTGGGCGGGCGGCCGACTTTCTTGGCTGCCGGGGCGGCTGCTTTTTTGGGATCGTCGAGAGAGGTCGATTTCGTGGGCACGGTTTTCACTTTCGTTGCGGCTGCCGATCTGGATGCGGCGGCGGCCGTCTTGGTTGCCGGCTTCGCGCCGGCTTTCAACGGTTTCTCTGCTGCGGGCTTGGTGGCGACGCTTTTGGCAAGTGAAGGAGCAGGCTTCTTTGAACTGGGCATACGACCTCGTTACGGCAAGAAAGAACAAGCGAAATCACAGGCGCACCGTCACACGGACAGCGCCACCACAGCCCGTGCACAGGCACGGACTAAAAACAATTGGGAAAGAGGAATGAATTCCTCAGCAGGCAAGATGTCGGGCGAACATTTGGTATGCAGTCCTTGCGGTTATTGACCCTTTCCGCCGGAATTTACCGTTGGAGTGCGTTGCGCTAGGGGTCGGCCCGGAGGTGCTGCTGTCGCTCTTGCCTAATTTCGCCAGTTGCGAAGCCCTACATTATAGCGTGTTGCGCAAATTTCAAGCAGTTTCTGAACCCGAGGCGCGCAGGCGGGCGCGCAATTCGAGCCGCCGGGTCTCCAGCGCCTTGTAGCGCTCCAGGGCTTTCGGGTCTTTCCCGACGGCCGCGATGGCTTCGCTCTGCTGGGCCTTGAGGCGGTCGTCGAGCATGAAATCGAGCACGCTGGCGAGTTCGCGGGCGGCGTCGGCCAGGTGCTGCGCTTCTTCGCCCTCGGGGATGGGACCGGCTTCGGAGACGGACATCAACCGCTCGGCCAGCGGCTCGAAGCCGAGTCCGCGCAGGCCTTCGCGCAGGGCTGCCCAGGGCTGGACACCGTGCTCGTGCAGCTGGCTGTCGAGCCAGGTGAAGAGGGCACCGTGATGGCCGGGCAGTTCGCAGAGCATCAGGTGAAGCTCGTGCGACAGGGCTTCCCACTGCGCCATGTTCGACAACAGCAGCCGCACCGCCACGTCGGGGCGGCTGGGCGGGGCGCCGCGTCCGCGCAGGGGCTCGATGGGTTCCTCGAATTTGCCGCCCCAGCGCTTGCCCTTGGTGAACTTGCCGCGCTGCTGGAACTTGGGCTTGCTATCGCTTTCATAGCGAGGCGGTTCGTAGTCCTGGGGCGGGGGCATGTCCGGGTAGTAGTCATCACTGCCGCCACCGCTGAAGCCCGAGGGCTCGCTGGGGCGCTGCGGCGCCGGTGCGCCCCCGGCCTTGCGCGGGCCGGGTGTGGAGGCCCAGAGATCCGACAGCGCCGCCGCATCGAGCTGCACCAGCGTTGCGATCTCGCTCAGCAACTGGCGCTTGAGTGCGCCGTCGGGCATGGCGCTCCAAAGCGGGCGCACGTTGCTCGTCATGTGGGCGCGGCCCTCGGCGGAAGTCAGGTCGCAGCCTTCGCGGGCGGCTTCGAGCATGAAGCGCGACAGCGGCGTTGCCTCGTTCACGAAGCGGGCGAAAGCCTCGGCGCCGTGCTCGCGGATGAAGCTGTCGGGGTCGTGCTCGGCCGGCAGGAACAGGAACTTGATGCTGCGCACATCGGTGGCGTAGGGCAGCGCGCCGTCGAGCGCCTTGCGCGCAGCGCGCCGGCCCGCGGCGTCGCCGTCGAAGCTGAACACCACCGATTCGGTGAAGCGGAAGAGCTTCTGCACGTGCTCCGTGGTGCAGGCCGTGCCGAGCGTGGCCACCGCGTTCGGAAAACCGAGCTGCGCCAGCGCCACCACGTCCATGTAGCCTTCGGTGACCAGCGCATAGCCGCGGTCGCGGAAGGCGGCGCGGGCTTCGTAGAGCCCGTAGAGCTCGCGGCCCTTGCTGAAAACGGGCGTTTCGGGCGAGTTCAGGTACTTGGGCTTCTCGTCGCCCAGCACCCGGCCGCCGAAGCCGATGCATTCGCCCTTCACATTGCGGATGGGGAACATCACGCGGTCGCGGAAGCGGTCGTAGCGCTTGGCCTCGGCCTCGCTGAGCTGGCCTTCCTCGTTGTTGACGATCACCAGCCCGCTCTCGGCGAGCAGGGGGTCGTCATAGTCGGGAAACACGCTGGCGAGCGCGCGCCAGCCGGCCGGCGCATAGCCGATGCCGAACTGCTTGGCCACTTCGCCCGACACCCCCCGGCCCTTGAGGTATTCGATGGCGCCGGGCGCCTGCCGCAGGTGCTTGCGGTAGGCGTCGCCGGCCTTTTCGAGCACGTCGCTCAGCGTGGCCTGCTTCTGGCGCTGGCTGGCGGCGCGGGCGCGCTCGGCGGGGGAGGCGTCGTCTTCCGGCACCTGCAGGCCGTACTGGCCGGCCAGGTCGTGCACCGCCTCGACGAAGCCCATGCCGGCATGCTCCATCAGAAAGCCGATGGCGTTGCCATGCACCCCGCAGCCGAAGCAGTGATAGAACTGCTTGGTCGGGCTGACGGAGAAGGAGGGCGATTTCTCGCCGTGGAACGGGCACAGGCCCATGAAATTGGCGCCGGCCTTCTTGAGCTGCACATAGCGGCCGACGATCTCGACCACATCGGCGCGTGCGATGAGTTCCTGGATGAATGAAGCGGGGATGGTCATGTAGGCGAAGAGCGGCAAATCATACGCAAGCGGGCGAAGCCTCGCGCCCCGGCGGCATACTGAAAGCGACCGGATCACGCATGACGATGCCCAAACCCCTGCAACACATCGCGCCGCTGCTGCGCCACCCCCTGCGGTTCGCCTGGGACGCGCTCAAGGAATTTCGCGCCAACCAGGGCCTGCTGCTCGCGGGGGCTGTGGCGTACTACGCCTTGCTGTCCATCGTGCCGCTGCTGATCGTGAGCGTGATCGCCCTGTCGCACGTCATCGAGCAGGCCGAGCTGCTGCGCACCATCGGGCGGTACCTCGAATGGCTGCTTCCGGGGCAGTCGAAAGCCATCGTGGCCGAGCTGTCGAGCTTCCTGGACCATCGCGACGTGCTGGGGCCGGTGTTGCTGGTGACGATGATCTTCTTCAGCTCCCTGGCCTTCAGCGTGCTCGAAAGTGCCATGGCGGTGATCTTTCACCACCGCAAGGCGGACCACAAGCGCCATTTCCTGGTATCGGTGGCCATGCCCTATGTCTACATCCTGTGCCTGTGCGTCGGGTTGCTGCTCGTCACGCTGGTGTCGGGCGCGCTGCAGCTGGTGGGGCAGGAAAGCGTCGACCTGCTGGGGCGCAGCTGGTCGCTGTCGGGTGTTTCGGGGCTGCTGCTGTACCTGCTGGGGCTGGGCGGCGAGATCTTCATGCTGACTTCGCTCTACCTCGTGATGCCGGCCGGGCGCATGTCGCTGCGCCATGCGCTGCTGGGCGGCGTGACGGCCGCGCTGCTGTGGGAGGCCACGCGGCGCGTGCTGATCTGGTACTTCTCGACGCTGTCGCAGGTGAATGTGGTCTACGGCTCGCTCACCACGGCCATCGTGGTGCTGCTGAGCCTGGAGATCGCCGCCACGCTGGTGCTGCTGGGCGCCCAGGTGATCGCGAACTACGAGCGCCTGGACCGCACCGGCAGCACGAAGCCGCCCAAATCCGCTCTCAGCGGGGAGCCAATCGAATCGCTCCGTCCAGACGAATCACCTCGCCGTTGAGCATGTCGTTCTCGATGATGTGCTTCGCCAGCTTGGCGTAGTCCTCGGGCGTGCCCAGGCGGGAAGGGAAGGGCACGCTGGCGGCCAGGGCATCCTGCACTTCCTGCGGCATGCCGAACAGCATGGGCGTGCCGAAGATGCCGGGGGCGATGGTCATGTTGCGGATGCCGCTGCGCGCGAGGTCGCGGGCAATGGGCAGCGTCATGCCGACCACGCCGCCTTTCGAGGCGCTGTAGGCGGCCTGGCCGATCTGGCCGTCGTAGGCCGCGACCGAGGCGGTCGAGATCAGCACGCCGCGCTCGCCGGTGGCTTCGGGCTCGTTCCTGCCCATGGCGTCGGCCGCCAGGCGGATCATGTTGAAGCTGCCGATCAGGTTGACCGTGACGGTCTTGCTGAACACGGCCAGCGCGTGCGGGCCGTTCTTGCCCACCGTCTTCTCGGCCGGTGCGATGCCGGCGCAATTGACGAGGCCGACCAGCTTGCCGAGCTTGAGCGCGGCGGCCACCACGGCCTGGCCGTCGGCTTCCTGGCTCACGTCGCACTTGACGAACACGCCGCCGATTTCCCTGGCAACGGCTTCGCCCTTGTCAGCCTGCATGTCGGCGATCACCACCTTGGCGCCGTTGGCCGCCAGCATGCGCGCCGTGCCTTCGCCGAGGCCCGAAGCGCCACCGGTCACGATAAAAACCTTGCCGTCGATCTGCATGGAGAGTCTCCTGAAATGAGACCCGCATTATCGAAGAGGCCGCCAGACGAAAAAAAAGGCCTCGTCGTGAGACGAGGCCCTGAATTGGATCCGTGAGGACCCAAGGAGACAACTGGTGGTGGTCGCCAGCTTAGCGCTTGCGCGAAGCGGTTGCGGTCTTTGCGGCGGCAACGGCTTGCGTCGACACGGCATTGAAGTTGGCTTCGGCGACGTCCGATGCTTGCTTGACGGCCTTCTGGACCGATTCGAAAGCGTTGTTGGCGGCGGCCACGGCGCTCTTCAGCACGGCAACAGCGGTTTCCGAACCAGCGGGGGCGTTCTTGGAAGCGCTGTCGACCAGGCCGACGAAGGCTTGCTGGGCTTCGGCAGCCTTGGCTTCGAAGGCCTTGCCGAATTCGGCGCCGGTGCCTTGGGCGATGTCGTACAGGTGACGGCTGTAGGCAGCGGTCTTTTCAGCCAGGGGCTGGAACAGGCTGGCTTGCAGCGTCAGCAGCTCTTGGGCGTCCTTGACGCTCAGGGCGGCCTGGGCGGTGCTCTGGGCTTCGACCAGGGCTGCCTTCGAGGCGGTCACGTTCAGTTCGACGAGCTTCTCGACGCCTTCGAAAGCCTTGGTGGTCAGGCCGAAGAGGGTTTCGAGGTTTGCCTTTTGGGCGGCGAGGATTTGGTCAGCGGTCAGGGCCATTTGGGAAATCTCCAGAAGGGGATGATTGAGTGGTCGGTTCACGTTGCGCTGTCTCGCCGTCTATGTTGCGGTGCAGCATGGCCTCAAGTATAGGCAGCTGAGTTTTGCGATCAAGGGGTTTTTGCTGCCATGCAGCAATTTAGAAGCCATCTTCTAAATTCGGCTTCCCGGGCAAAATGCCGCGCGATGAGCGCCCCGACCAAACCAATCCCCCAGACGCGCGGCAGCTACCGCGCTTTCCGCAGCATTCCCACGCGCTGGGCCGACAACGACATGTACGGCCACGTCAACAACGTCGTCTACTACAGCTGGTTCGACACCGCGGTGAATGCACTGCTGATCGAGCGCGGCGCGCTCGATATCCACCAGGGCTCCACGATCGGCTTCGTGGTGGAGACGCAGTGCAACTATTTCGCGCCCATCGCGTTCCCGCAAACCGTCGAGGCGGGCATCCGGGTGGCACAGGCGGGCCGGTCGAGCGTGCGGTATGAAATCGCGCTGTTCGCCGAGGGCGCGGACAGCGCTGCAGCACAGGGCCACTTCATCCACGTCTACGTGGACCGCGTCACGCAGCGCCCGGTACCGCTACCCGAGGCGCTGCAACGCGTGGTCGATTCGCTCAAGGCTTGACCGGCGCGGTCCGTTCTGAAGCGGTCTTCTTCATCGCCTTGATGTCGGCCTTGCCCTGGGCTTCGTCGGCCTTGGCCTGCTTCACGCAGGCGGCCTTCGCATCGCCCTTCTGGTCGTCGCACTTTTCCTTCGCGACTTCGTAGGTGGCCTTCACCTTCTCTTCAGCCACGTTGCGGGCGTGGCTGTCGCTCGGCTGGTACTGCTGCTCCAGCTCGGCCTTGGCGACGTTTTCCTTGCCCTTGGCTTCCTTCTGGCAGACGTCCTTGGCGTTGTCCTTCATCGTGTCGCACTGGGCCTTCGCGACCTTGTAGTCGGCCTCGATCTTTTCCTTGGCGACCTTGTATTCATCCTTGGTCATGGCGCTGGCCTGCGTGGCCACGAAGCAGGTGGAGGCGAGGGCCAGCATGAGGAGATGCTTTTTCATGGGATGTTTTCCTTCGGGAGTGGATGAAATTCGGGGGCTGCTCAATAGCGTTCGAACCAGAGCGCGTCCGGCGTGCGGCCGTCGCGCGATTCCCAGTCCTTGACCTGCTTCTCGGCTTCTTCGCGGCTGATGCCGTGGCGCTCCTGGATGCGGCCGAGCAGCTGGTCGCGCTTGCCCGCGATGACGTCGAAGTCGTCGTCGGTCAGCTTCCCCCATTGCTCCTTGACCTTGCCCTTGAGCTGTTTCCAGTTGCCTTTGACGGTGTCCTTGTTCATGCGAACCTCCTTTGAGCCAGGTTGATCCGGCGGGCCGTGTGCTTCGCCGTGGAGTCACTGTCATCGGGGGGATTCACCCTCACGGTAGGACGTGCAGTTCAGGCCCCGTAGGCAGAGGCCGACTCACCCCGTGATAATCGAACGGACGCCGAAAGTTTGAGACACCGCGCACAGCACCATGATCATTCACAGCCTGCTCGACACCGACCTCTACAAGTTCACGATGATGCAGGTGGTCCTGCATCACTTCCCCGGGGCCCGGGTCGAGTACCGCTTCAAGTGCCGCAACCCCGGCGTCGACCTGGCGCAGTTCGCGGGACAGATCCGGGACGAGGTGCGCAGCCTGTGCTCGCTGCAGTTCCGCGACGCCGAGCTGGCCTACCTGCGCTCGATGCGTTTCATCAAGAGCGACTTCGTCGACTTCCTCGGGCTCTTCCGGCTCAATGAGAAGTACATCAACATCGTTCCCCAGCCCTCGGGCGAGCTCGAGATCCGCATCAAGGGGCCATGGCTGCACACCATCCTGTTCGAGATCCCGGTGCTGGCCATCGTCAACGAGGTGTACTTCCGCAATACGCAGAAGAAGCCCGACTTCGAGGAAGGCCGCCGCCGGCTCGAAACCAAGATCACCCAGCTGCAGGACGCAGGCCTCGCCGACCTGAAGATCGCCGACTACGGCACGCGCCGCCGCTTCTCCAAGGACTGGCACGAAGAGGTGCTGCGCACGCTGACCGCCCGACTCGGCGCCGTCACCTCGCCGCCGGTGCAGGCGCCGCCCGGGACGCGGCTGCCGCAGCTCGCGGGCACCAGCAACGTGCTGTACGCGATGAAGCTGGGCCTGATCCCGCTGGGCACCATGGCCCACGAATACCTGCAGGCCTGCCAGGCGCTCGGCCCGCGGCTGCGTGACAGCCAGATCTTCGGCTTCGAGAGCTGGGCGCGCGAGTACCGCGGCGACCTGGGCATCGCGCTGTCCGACGTTTACGGCATGAACGCGTTCCTGCGCGACTTCGACATGTATTTCTGCAAGCTCTTCGACGGCGCCCGCCACGACAGCGGCGACCCGTTCCAGTGGGGCGAGCGCATGCTGGCGCACTACGTCGCCAACCGGGTCGATCCGCGCACCAAGACGCTGATCTTCAGCGACGGCCTCACGGTGCCGCGCACCATCGAGCTCTACCAGCAGTTCCGCGGCCGCTGCCAGCTGGCCTTCGGCATCGGCACCAACCTCACCAACGATCTGGGCTACGAGCCGCTGCAGATCGTCATCAAGATGATCCACTGCAACGACCAGCCGGTGGCCAAGCTGTCGGACACGCCATCCAAGAACATGTGCGAGGACGAAAAATACCTGGCCTACCTGCGCCAGGTCTTCGAGATCGAACAACCCCCGGCTTGAAGGCTGTACTGACCCCTCTGGTACGGTACGGCCCCATGAAAAACCCCCTTCGCCTTGCGGCGGCCGCGGTGCTGCCGCTGACGTTTCCCGCCCTGGCGATGGCTGCCGACTTCGACGGCGCCACGCTCTCGCCGCTGTGGGGCGTGCCATTCGCCGGCATCCTGTTGTCGATCGCGCTGTTCCCGCTGCTGGCGCCGGGCTTCTGGCACCACCACTACGGCAAGGTCTCGGCGGCCTGGGCGCTGGCCTTCCTGCTGCCCCTTGCCGCCACCTTCGGCGTTTCGCTGGCCGGCGCCCAGCTCGTGCATGCGCTGGTGGAGGAGTACATCCCCTTCATCATCCTGCTCACGGCGCTGTTCACCGTGGCGGGCGGCATCCACATCCGGGGCAACCTGCATGGGGCGCCTGGCCTCAACACCGGGCTGCTCGCCATCGGCGCGGTGCTCGCGAGCTTCATGGGAACCACCGGCGCGTCGATGCTGCTGATCCGGCCGCTCATTCGTGCCAACGACAACCGCAGGCACCGGGTCCACGTGGTCGTGTTCTTCATCTTCATCGTTTCCAACGTGGGTGGCTCGCTCACGCCGCTGGGCGATCCGCCGCTGTTCCTCGGCTTCCTGAAGGGCGTCGACTTCTTCTGGACCGCGAAGAACATCCTGCCCGACACGCTCTTCCTCCTGGCCGTGCTGCTCGCGCTGTTCTACGCCATCGACCGCCACTACTATCGCAAGGAGGGCGTGCTGCCGGTCGACCCGACGCCCGACACGAAGCGCATCGGCTTCGATGGCGCCGTCAACTTCTGGCTGCTGGGCGGCGTGGTCGCCTTCGTGCTGCTCAGCGGCTTCTGGAAGTCGCCCGTCGGCTTCGACGTCTTCGGCACCCGGGTGGGCCTGCCGGGCCTGGTGCGCGACGCGGGCCTGGTCGCCATCACGCTGCTCTCGCTGAAGATCACGCCGGCCAAGGTGCATGCCGACAACCAGTTCGAGTGGGGCCCCATGGCCGAGGTGGCCAAGCTGTTCGCGGGCATCTTCCTGACCATCATCCCGGTGATCGCGATGCTCAAGGCCGGCACTCAAGGCCCGTTCGGTGCCGTCGTCTCGGCCGTGACGCGCGCTGACGGCCAGCCCGATCCGGCGATGTATTTCTGGGCCACCGGCATGCTGAGCTCCTTCCTCGACAACGCGCCCACCTATCTCGTGTTCTTCAACACCGCGGGCGGCGACCCGGCCGCGCTGATGACCACCTATGCCACCACGCTGGCCGCCATCTCGGCTGGTGCCGTGTTCATGGGCGCCAACACCTACATCGGCAACGCGCCCAACCTCATGGTCAAGGCCATCGCCGAGAGCCGCGGCGTGCGCATGCCGAGCTTCTTCGGCTACATGGCGTGGTCGGTGGCCATCCTGGTTCCGCTGTTCGTTCTTTCCACCTTCATCTTCTTTCGCTGAGTGCAAACATCATGAGCAAGCCCAAGATACTGGTCGCGCGCGCGATCTTTCCCGAAACCATCGAGCGCCTCTCGCAGCACTTCGAGGTCGAGTCGAACCAGTCCGACGAGAGCTGGAGCAAGGAACAGCTGATCGCGAAGCTGCAGGGCAAGCAGGGCGCCTTCACCACCGGCAGTGAGCGCATCGACGCCGCGGTGCTCGATGCCTGCCCCGGCCTGAAGATCTGCGCCAATATGGCGGTGGGCTACAACAACTTCGACGTCGACGCGATGGCCGCGCACGGCGTGCTCGGCACCAACGCGCCCGACGTGCTGACCGAGACCACGGCCGACTTCGGCTTTGCGCTGCTGATGGCCACGGCGCGCCGCATCACGGAGAGCGAACACTTTCTGCGCGCGGGCAAGTGGCAGAAGTGGAGCTACGACATGTTCGCCGGCTCCGACATCCACGGTTCCACGCTCGGCATCATCGGCATGGGCCGCATCGGGCAGGGCATCGCGAAGCGCGGCGCGCACGGCTTCGGCATGAAGGTGGTCTATCACAACCGCTCCAGGCTCGACGCCGCGCTCGAGGCCGAATGCAAGGCCAGCTACCTGAGCAAGGAGGAGTTGCTCAGGACGGCGGACCACGTGGTGCTTGTGGTGCCTTATTCGCCGGCCTCGCACCACACGATCGGCGCGGCCGAGATCGCGCTGATGAAGCCGACCGCCACGCTCGTCAACATCGCGCGCGGCGGCATCGTCGACGACGCGGCATTGGCCGTGGCCTTGCGCGAGAAACGCATCACCGCCGCGGGCCTCGACGTGTTCGAGGGCGAGCCCAAGGTGCACCCCGACCTGCTGACCGTGCCCAATGTGGTGCTGACGCCGCACATCGCCAGCGCCACCGTACCCACGCGCCGCGCCATGGCCGACCTTGCGGCGGACAACCTCATCGCGTACTTCGGCGGCAAGGGACCGCTGACGCCCGTGACGCCCGTTCCTCCGGCAAGCAAATAGGCAGAGGCAGTACCGCACCCTTGGACACCTCGCTGATCCTCATCGGACTGGCCGTACTCGCGGTCGTCCAGCTCGTGCTGGTGATCTGGCTGCTGGCCCGCCGGCAGCCCTCGTCCGACCACGGCGACGTGCTGCGCGTGCTGGCCGCCCTGGGCTCGGCCAACGAACGCACCGAGCGCGAACTGCGCCACGACATCGGCGAAAGCTCGCGCGGCGTGCGGCAGGAAACCGCGCAGGCCTTCGCCACTTTCCAGCAGGCGCTGGTGCAGCAGGGCGCCGAAGCCACGCGCACGCAGAATGCGCAGCTCGACGCGTTCTCCCTGCAGCTCGCGTCCTTGCAGAAGACGTTGGCCGACACGCTCAGCACGCAGCTGCAGGGTTTGAGCGAATCGAATGCGCGCCGCCTGTCCGAAGTGCGCGCGACCATGGAAACGCAGCTCGCGCAGCTGCAGCAGACCAACGCCGTCAAGCTCGACGAGATGCGCAAGACGGTCGACGAGAAGCTGCAGAGCACGCTTGAGGCGCGCCTCGGCGAAAGCTTCAAGCAGGTAGCCGACCGGCTCGAACAGGTGCACAAGGGACTCGGCGAAATGCAGACGCTGGCCGTGGGCGTGGGCAGCTTGCAGCGCGTGCTGACCAACGTGAAGACACGCGGCGTGTTCGGCGAAGTGCAGCTCGAGGCGCTGCTCGAACAGGTGCTCACGCCCGACCAGTACGCCAAGCAGATCGAGACCAAGCCGCGCAGCGGGCAGCGTGTCGATTTCGCGATCCGCTTTCCGGGGCGGGGCGAGGACGGTGCGCCGGTGTGGCTGCCCATCGACGCCAAGTTCCCGCGCGACGACTACGAGCGGCTCATCGACGCGCACGAACGCGCCGATGCCGTGGGTGCCGACCTGGCGGCCAAGGCGCTCGAAGCGCGCATCCGCACCGAGGCCAGGTCGATCGCCGACAACTACCTCGCCGCGCCGCACACCACCGATTTCGCCATCCTCTTCCTCCCGGTCGAGAGCCTCTATGCCGAGGTGCTGCGCCGGCCGGGCCTGATGGATGTCATCCAGCGCCAGCACCGCGTGACGCTGGCGGGCCCGACCACCTTGCTCGCGATGCTCAACAGCCTGCACATGGGCTTTCGCACGCTGGCGCTGGAGCAGCAGGCCTCCGAAGTCTGGAAGGTGCTGGGCGCAGTGAAGACCGAGTTCGAGCGTTACGGCGAATGGGTTGCGCGCGTCAAGGAGCAGGTGGCCAAGGCTTCCGACACGCTCGACAAGGCCGACACGCGCGCCAAGCAGATGCGCCTGGCGCTGCGCAAGGTGGAGGCGCTGCCCGAGGCGCAGTCGCAGGCGCTTCTGCTGCCCACCGCCGACAGCGAGGCCGAAGACACCCCGTGAAAGGTTCCGAACTGCTGCGCGTGATCGGGGCCCAGGTGTGCCTGCACGCGACCATGGCCGGCATGCGGCTCGCCACGCCGCTGCTGGCGCTGCAGCAGGGCTACAGCGCCGCGGCGGTCGGCCTGCTGATCTCGCTGTTTGCGCTGACGCAGGTCTTCCTTGCATTGCCTGCCGGACGCTTTGCCGACCGCTACGGTTTCAAGCGGCCGCTGTGGCTGTCGGTCATTGCGGCAGTCGTCGGTGCGGGGCTCGTGGTGATCCTTCCGATCTTTCCGGTGATGTGCATTGCCGCCCTGCTGACAGGCGGCGCCACGGGCGCGACGGTCATCGCACTGCAGCGGCACGTCGGCCGCTCGGCCACTGACGCGACGCAGCTCAAGCGCGTGTTCAGCTGGCTCGCCATCGCGCCGGCCGTGGCCAATTTCGTCGGGCCCTTCCTGGCCGGCATGCTGATCGACCATGCAGGCCGCTCGCCCGCGGACATGCTTGCGTTCCGCATCTGCTTCGCGGTGATGGCGGTGCTGCCCATCCTCTGCTGGATGCTCGCGCGCGGCGCGCACGAGCCACCGCCCGCCGCGCCCGTGCCGGGCGCCACGCCGACCCGCGCCTGGGACCTGCTGCGCGAACCGATGTTCCGCCGCCTGCTGTTCGTGAACTGGCTGCAGTCGTCGAGCTGGGACGTGCACGCCTTCGTGCTGCCGGTGCTGGGGCACGACCGGGGCATCAGCGCCTCGGTGATCGGCTCGATCCTCGGCGCCTTCGCGATCGCGGCGGCGGTCGTTCGCGTGGTGCTGCCGGTGATCGCCTCGCGCGCTTCGGAGCGCAGCGTGATCCTCAGTTCCACGGCGGTCACTGCGATGGTGTTCGCGGTCTATCCGCTGCTGGACTCGGCACTGAGCATGGGAGTGTGCTCGGTGGTGCTCGGCTTCGCGCTGGGCGCGGTGCAGCCGATGGTGATGAGCATGCTCCACCAGATCACGCCGCACACCCGCCACGGCGAGGCGCTGGGCCTGCGGCTCATGACCATCAACGCGTCGAGCGTGGCGATGCCAATGCTGTTCGGCTCGCTCGGTGCACTGATCGGCATCGGCGGCGTGTTCTGGGTAGTGGGAGGCGTGGTGGCGCTCGGCGCGCGCGCCACCTGGGGCCTCAAGGTCTAGAGCTTGTAGAAGCGCTTGATCGCGCTCCATGCGTCTTCGGGCGCGTCGACGTATTCGAAGAGCTTCACGTCGCCCGGCGAGATCACGCCTTCGTCGACCAGAAAGTCGAAATCGATCAGCCGCTTCCAGTAGTCCGAGCCGAACAGCACGATCGGCACCGGCTTCGACTTCTTCGTCTGCACCAGCGTGATCACCTCGAACAGCTCGTCGAGCGTGCCGAAGCCGCCCGGAAACGCCACCAGCGCCTTCGCACGCATCATGAAATGCATCTTGCGGATGGCGAAGTAATGGAACTTGAAGCTCAGTGCCGGCGTGACGTAGGGGTTGGCCTCTTCTTCCATCGGCAGCGCGATGGCCAGGCCGACCGAGAGGCCGCCGCCTTCGTGCGCGCCGCGGTTGGCCGCCTGCATGATGCCGGGGCCGCCGCCGGTGCAGACGAAGAGCTTGTCCTGCGGTTCCTTGTCGTTGCTGTACTGCGCGACCATCTTGCCGAAGGCGCGCGCCTTCTCGTAGTAGTGCGAATTGCGCGCCAGCCGGCGCCAGCGCTCGGATGCCGCGGCGTCGCCAGCGGCGTCGGCCTGCGCGATCATGGCGGAGGCGTCTTCCTCGCTGCGAAAGCGTGCGCTGCCGAACACCACCACCGTGTTCTCGATGCCATGGGCACGCTGCTCGAGATCGGGCTTCATCAGCTCGAGCTGCATGCGGATGCCGCGCGTCTCGCGGCGCAGCAGGAACTCGGGGTCGGCGAAGGCGATGCGCGAGGGATCGGGGTCGAGCGGCAGGCCCTTGTCCGCATGGGACTGGAGCGTGGCCCAGGCATCGGCCAGGCGTTTGTCGTGAATGTTGTGCGTGTTGTTCATGAGGAAACCAGACGGAAGGACCTTGGGAGATTGTGCAGCGTTGCAACTGCCATGCCCATCAACAAAAAAAGCTCCTTGCGGAGCTTTTTTCGAGGGTGGCGGTCAGCCGGGAAAGAGGCTCAGACGCGCTTGCGGTATTCGCCGGTGCGCGTGTCGATTTCGATCTTGTCGCCTTGCGACACGAAGAGGGGCACGGGCACTTCGAAGCCGGTGGCGATCTTGGCGGGCTTGAGCACCTTGCCCGAGGTATCGCCCTTGACGGCGGGTTCGGTCCAGGTGATTTCGCGCTCGACGCTGGTCGGCAGTTCGACCGAGATGGCCTTGCCGTCGTAGAACACCACTTCGACGGCCATGCCGTCTTCGAGGTAGTTCAGGGCGTCGCCCATGTTTTCGGCTTCGACTTCGTACTGGTTGTAGTCGGCGTCCATGCAGACGTACATCGGGTCGGCGAAGTAGGAGTAGGTGCAATCCTTCTTCTCGAGCACGATCTGGTCGATCTTGTCGTCGGCCTTGAAGACCACTTCGGTGTTGAAGTTGGCGATCAGGCTTTTCATCTTCATGCGCACGGTGGCGGAGTTGCGGCCGCCGCGGCTGTATTCGGTCTTGAGGACGACCATCGGGTCCTTGCCGTGCATGATGACGTTGCCGGCGCGGATTTCTTGAGCGATTTTCATAACAGGGTCTCTGGATGTTGGCCGCTCGGTGCACGGGGCTGCCGGCGACGCTTGCCGGCATTGTTGGCCCCGCGGTACAGGTCCCGCGGCAGGTTTAGCGGAGAGCATCTCGAATCGTTGAGATCCGGGCCGAAATCCGCAAAGCCCGCTATTTTAGCTTTTTTGGCCGATCAGTTTCCGCAGTTGCGTGACCAGATCGTCCTGGGCGAGCAGCCGCGTGCGGGCGTCCAGTGTTGTTTCGAGCCACGGGCCCTGTGTTTCAGGCAGCGGCAGGGCACCGTCGACGAAGCCGTTCCAGGCGTGGTGGAAAAGCCGCAGCGAGGGCGGGGCGCCGAGCCAGTCCAGCCAGGCGTTCAGCTTGACGTGGTGGGCATCGTCGTCCTGCGGGTAGATCTGCCAGACCAGCGGCGCGCCGGCCCAGAGGGCGCGCACCAGCGAATCCTCGCCGCGCACGAAATTCAACTCGCAGGCCCAGAGCAGGTGATCGAAATCGGGCTGCGTGAGATAGGGGAGATATGAAATTGATAGCGCACCGCGCTCGTGGGTCGATGGGGCGCCCCCAAAACAAGCCTGGACCGCCTGGGTGGCGCGGCCCGCCGTCACCAGCAGGCGCGTGGGTTCGGGGCCTTCCGCCAGCCGGGCGAGCAAGGCGGCCAGTGCAGGCGGCTCGTAGCAGAAGAGGGAGAGCAGGCGTTCGTCGGCTCGCCACGGGATCTGCCGTTCGGCCAGCCACTGCACCCGGTCGAAGCGCGCCCGGCGTTCCATCAGGTCGGGCTCGCGCAGCAGCCCGCCCGTGGCTGGCGTGAAGCCTGGATAGAAGAAGCGCTTGGTCAACCCGGCGCCGGGACCCCTGAACACCGGCGACGGCAGCCCATGCAGCCGCTCCACGTACGGTTCGGCCGACAGGTATTCGAGGTTGATCCACGCACTGCCCGGCCCTTCGGCGAAACGGGCGATCGATTCCGGCGCCGGCTCGCAGCCGAAGGCTTCTATCAATACGTCGGGCGCCGGCCCCGCTACGGCAGCCTGAAGCGCAGCGGCGTCGAGCCAGTCGATCACCTCCACGCCGTCGCGACCAGTGCGAGCCTCGGGCGCCATCCAGCGCAGCGCCGCCGCATCGTCGATCCACAGCCGCACGCGTTCGCCGAGCGCGGCCAGCTGGCGGGCCAGCCGCCAGCAGACGCCGAGGTCGCCGTGATTGTCGATGACCTTGCAGAAGATGTCCCATTGCCTCGATTGCATGGGCGCGAGTGTGCCCGTGTTCGCGGGCGGTGCTTGCTATGCTGTCCGGCACAACCACCACCGGAGAGAGAACCCATGAGGATGAAGACCTTCCGTGCCGCGAGAACCGTGCTCGCCGCCTCGCTGGCCCTGTGCGGCATGACCGCGGCCATGGCGCAGACGCAGACCCCGCCGGCCCTCACGCCGCAGCAGCAGCGCTTTCACGACATCTACAAGGAGTTGATCGAGATCAACACCAGCCATTCGGTGGGCGACAACACGGTGGCCGCGCGCGCCATGGAAAAGCGCTTGATCGAATCGGGCTTCGCGCCCGGCGACATCCAGATCTTCGAACCCTTCCCGAAGAAGGGTAACCTGGTGCTGCGCTTCAAGGGCGACGGCAGCAAGAAGCCGCTGCTGCTGCTGGCCCACATCGACGTGGTCGAGGCCCGGCGCGAAGACTGGAAGACCGACCCCTTCAAGCTGCAGGAAACCGGCGGCTACTTCACCGCGCGCGGCGCCATCGACGACAAGGCGATGGCCTCGGCGCTGGTCTCGGTGATGGGGCAGCTGAAGCAGGAGGGCTTCAAGCCCAAGCGCGACATCATCCTGGCGCTGACGGCCGACGAAGAGCGCGGCGATGCGCTCAGCAACGGCGCCTTCTGGCTCATCAACAACAAGCCCGAGCTCCTGCAGGCGGAGTTCGGCATCAACGAAGGCGGCGGCGGCGAGCTGCGCGGCGGCAAGCCCAACCTGCACCGCATGCAGGTGGCCGAGAAGATGTACACCACCTACATGCTGGAGGCGCGCGACGTGGGTGGCCACAGCTCGGTGCCGACCAAGACCAACCCGATCTATGCGCTGTCCGCCGGCCTGGAACGGCTGGGCAACTTCAGCTTTCCGGTGAAGCTCGCGGAGGTCACGAAGACTTACTTCGCGCGCAGCGCACCGTTCGCCACCGGCCAACTGGCCGACGACATGCGCGCGGTAGGCGCGGGCAACCCCGACGCAGCGGTCATCGAGCGCATGTCGGCCAACCCGGCCTACAGCGCGCAGTTCCGCACCACCTGCGTCGCGACGATGGTGCAGGCCGGCCATGCCGAGAACGCGCTGCCGCAATCGGCCAAGGCCACGGTCAACTGCCGCATCCTGCCGCACGACGATCCCGAGGAAGTGGAGCGCCTGCTGACCCAGGCGGTCGGCAACGACAAGATCGTGGTGCGCAACATGGGCAAGCCGCTGCGCAGCCCGGCGTCGCCGCTGAACGGCGACCTTGTGAAGACCGTGGAGTCGCTCACGCAGCAGATGTGGCCCGGCGTGCCCGTGGTTCCTGCGATGAGCACAGGCGCCACCGACAGCCGCTTCATGCGCAACGCGGGCATTCCGATGTACGGCGTGAGCGGCATTTTCCTGGAGCCGTCCGATGCGCGCGCGCACGGGCTCGACGAGCGCATCGAGATCCAGCGGCTTTATGACGGCCGCGAGTTCCTGTACCGGCTGGTGTCGGAGCTGGCGAAGTAGGCGTGCCGATGAGCGGCGCCTGCGAGCACCAGTTCGTCCAGGCCAACGCCCTCAGGGCGTGAAGGTATCGCCCAGCACGATGCCTTCGCGCCGCGGGTCGGCGCCGCCTGTCAGCACGGTCTTGCCGCCGACGCTGGTGCGGATGATGGTGCTCACGCCGCTGGACTGCGCCGAGACCGACACCTTGTGACCCAGTCCGATCAGCCCGGCGACCAGCGAGTCGTTGAGGCCCGAGTTCGTCGCGTCGATGTTCGGATGCTCGCCGCCGACATTGGTGGTCACGCTGTTGGAGGCACCGAAGTCGACCAGTGACGTGGCCTGCTGGGCGTCGAGCCCCCAGTCGAGCGCGCCGACCAGCGTCTTCACGACGTACTGGATGATGGTGCCGCCGCCCGGCGAACCGGTGCCCATGACGAACTCGCCCATGCTGCCATCGGCCTGCTTCCTGAATACCAGCGTCGGCGCCATCGTGCTGCGCGGGCGCTTGCCGGGTGCGACGCGGTTGGCCACCTTGATGCTCGGATCGACCGTGTCGTTCGGGTTGGCCGAGAAGTCGGTCAGCTGGTTGTTCAGCATGAAGCCCTGTGTCATGTGGAACGAGCCGAGCGTACTTTCCACCGTGGTGGTCATCACCACCACGTTGCCCTGCTTGTCGACGATGGTGAAGTGCGTGGTGCCATGCTCCTCGGTCTTGTCGATGCCCAGCGGCACCGCGCCCAGGTTGCCGGCCTGGGCAACGCCCATGCTCTTCGCCAGGCTGATGAGGCTGGCGCGGCTCTGCAGATAGGGCTTGTTGATCATGGTGTCGACCGAGCCGCCCGGCAGCGGAACGAAGTCGGTGTCGGCCACGTACTTGTCGCGGTCTGCATAGGCCAGGCGCTCGGCCTCGCTCACCAGGTGCACGCCCATCACGGTCGGCTTGCCTCCCTCGATGCCGATGGCGGTCGGCTTGTACAGGCCCATGTTGAAGGTCTCGAGGATGCCCAGGCTCGCCACCACCGCGATGCCGCCAGAGGACGGCGGCGACATGCTGCACACGTAGTAGTCGCGATAGGTGCCGCAGACCGGGTCGCGCCGCTTGGCCTTGTAGTTGGCCAGGTCGGCCAGCGTGGTCTTGCCGGGCGTGATGGCCGAGCCGTCGTTCGCGGCGACCGTGACGCCGATCTTGTCGACGATGCCCTGGGCGATGTCGCCCGTGTAGAAGGCGTTGGCGCCTTGCGTCGCGATGGTGGTCAGCGTCTTGGCGTAGGCCGGGTTCTGCAGGCGGGTGCCCAGCGCCTTCGGCGTGCCGTCGGCGTTGAAGAAGTAGGCCGTGGCCTCGGCGTCGCGCTTGAGGCTGGCGGCCGACGACGAGATGGCGGCGGTCATGCGCCCGCCGATCAGGAAGCCGTCGGAGGCCAGCGTGATGCCGTAGCTGAAGAGGTCTTTCCAGGGCAGCTTGCCGTGGTCCTGGTAGGCGATGTCGAGCATGCGCACCGCGCCGGGCGTGCCGATCGAGCGGCCGCTGGCGCGCGCGCCGCCGGGCTTGGGCAGGCTGGTGTCGGTGGCGTCGTCCACGTAGCGCAGGTAGTTCTCGGTGGCCGCGGCGGGCGCGGTCTCACGGCCGTCGTAGGCCTGCACCTTCTTCGTCGCGGCGTCGTAATAGAGCATGAAGGCGCCGCCGCCCAGACCGCTCGATTGCGGCTCGACCAGCCCCAGCACGGCCTGCACGGCCACCGCCGCATCGACTGCGCTGCCGCCGGCCTTCAGCACGTCGCAGCCGGCGCGCGTGGCCAACGGGTGGTTGGCGACGACCATGTAATTCTTCGCGTAGACCAGCTTGTGCCCCGGCGCGTAGCCCGAGGCCGCCTCGGGCGCGGCCGGATCGCCGGCATCCCCCGAGCCGACCACCACGGAGGAGTTGCCGGTCGAGGTGAGGCAGCCGTTGTCGGGTGCGCTCGGGGCAGGCTGCTGGGCCGGCTGGTTGGCCGCGTTGATCGCGGCGATGGTTGCAAGAATCGTTGTCGTGTCTTGCGCGTCATTGCGGGAGGCGCCGCCGCAGCCCGCGAGGCTCAGCGAGAGCGCGATGGGTGAGAGCGCCCACCAAGCGCGCCTGTTGTTCTTGTTCATGCAGATTTCCCGAATAGGTATGTTGAAAAAACCGGGCGCTCCTCGCGCCCGTGGCTATCTTCAGCAGGTTTCATTCCAGCTGCGTCGGGGTTTGCGCGCAGGCGGGCGCCGGGCCGCGTGCCGCGCGCCACAATAGCCGCCATGTCAGACGTGCATTCCGATCAATTGCTCAGCGAAGTCGCGGCCCTGCCGCAGCTGCCGGGCGTCTACCGCTACTTCGACGCGGCCGGCGCCGTGCTCTATGTGGGCAAGGCGCGCAACCTCAAGAAGCGGGTCGCCAACTACTTCCAGAAGAACCACGGCGGCACCCGCATCGGCCACATGATCTCGAAGATCGTGCGCATGGAGACCACGGTGGTGCGCTCCGAGGCCGAGGCGCTGCTGCTCGAGAACAACCTGATCAAGACGCTCAAGCCGCGCTACAACATCCTGTTTCGCGACGACAAGAGCTACCCCTATCTCAAGATCGCGTCGCACCAGTTCCCCCGGCTGGCGTACTACCGCGGTGCGGTCGACAAGAAGCACCGCTACTTCGGGCCGTACCCGAGCGCCTGGGCGGTGAAGGAATCGATCCAGCTGCTGCAGAAGGTGTTCCGCCTGCGCACCTGCGAAGACACGGTGTACGCCAACCGCACGCGGCCTTGCCTGCTGTACCAGATCAAGCGCTGCAGCGGGCCGTGCGTCGGCTACGTCGCACCCGATGTCTATGCGCAGGACGTGGCCAGCGCCGAGGCCTTCCTGATGGGCGATACGCAGCTCGTGCTCTCCAAGCTCGAACAGCGCATGACTGCGCACGCCGAGAAGCTCGAGTTCGAGCAGGCGGCCGAGCTGCGCAACCAGATGTCCGCCATCTCGCGCGTGCTGCACCAGCAGTCGATCGAGATCGCGTCCGACAAGGACGTGGACATCCTGGCCGTGAAGGTGCAAGGCGGCAAGGCCTGCGTGAACCTGGCGATGGTGCGCGGCGGCCGCCACCTGGGCGACCGGCCGTACTTTCCCGTGCATGTGGAAGACGCGGCGCAGATCCACCACGGTGAACTCGACGATGAAGAAGAGGGTGGTCCGCCCGCCGCGACCGACCCGATCGAGGTGCAGGTGCTCGAGGCCTTCATCGCCCAGCACTACATCGACGTGCCGGTGCCGGCCACGCTGGTGCTGAGCGAGCAGGTGGGCCGCGAGCTGATCGAGGCGATTTCGCTGCAGGCCGGCACGCGCGTGACGGCGGTGTTCCAGCCGCGCGAGCAGCGCCGGCACTGGCTCGAAATGGCCGAGACCAACGCCAAGCTGCAGCTGGCCCGGCTGCTCGCCGAGGAGGGCTCGCAGCAGGCGCGCACGCGCGCGCTGGCCGATGCGCTGGAGCTGGCATCGGACGATCTCGACAATTTCCGCGTCGAATGCTTCGACATCTCGCACACCGCGGGTGAGGCGACGCAGGCTTCATGCGTGGTGTTCGAGCACCACGCCATGCAGAACAAGGAGTACCGCCGCTACAACATCGAGGGCATCACGCCCGGCGACGACTACGCGGCCATGCGCCAGGTGCTGCACCGCCGCTATGGCAAGCTGGCCGAGGCGATGGCGGCCGAGACCGACGCCCTGCCTCCGGGCGATGCCGAGAGCGACGGCAGCGAGGCGCCGGTGAAGATCAAGGCCGCGCGCATGCCCGACCTGGTGCTGGTCGACGGCGGCAAGGGGCAGGTGTCGATGGCGCGCGAGGTGTTCAGCGAACTGGGCCTGCCGCTGTCGCTGATCGTCGGGGTCGAGAAGGGCGAGGGCCGCAAGGTCGGGCTCGAGGAACTCGTGTTCGCCGACGGCCGCGAGAAGGTCTACCTGGGCAAGGACTCGGCCGCGCTGATGCTGGTGGCCCAGATCCGCGACGAGGCGCATCGCTTCGCCATCACCGGCATGCGGGCCAAGCGCGCCAAGGTGCGGGTCGGCGGCAGCCAGCTCGAGGACATTCCGGGCATCGGACCGAAGCGGCGCGCGCGGCTGCTGCAGCGCTTCGGCGGCATCCGCGGCGTGGCGGCGGCGAGCGTGGAGGACATCGCGTCGGTCGAGGGGATCGCCTCCGACCTGGCGGAGGAAATCTACAAGGCGCTGCACTGAGGGCGCGACCCCCGTTGGGGGTTAATGCCGCCATGACACAATCAAGCGATGTTCTGGACCCTGCCGACCATCATGACCTGGACGCGCATCGTCGCGATCCCCCTGATCGTCGGCGTGTTCTACCTTCCGATCAGCGAGCCGATGCGCAACCTGATCGCCACGGTGATGTTCATCGTCTTCGCCGCCACCGACTGGCTCGACGGCTTCCTGGCGCGCCGGCTCAACCAGACCTCGGCTTTCGGCGCCTTCCTCGATCCGGTGGCCGACAAGTTCCTGGTGTGCGCCTCGCTGCTGGTGCTGGTGCACCTGAACCGGGCCGACGTGTTCGTGGCGCTGATCATCATCGGCCGCGAGATCGCCATCTCGGCGCTGCGCGAATGGATGGCACAGATCGGCGCAAGCAAGAGCGTGGCGGTCCACATGATCGGCAAGGTCAAGACGACCGTGCAGATGATCGCCATTCCGTTCCTGCTTTTTGACGGGCACCTGTTCCGGGTGATCGACACCGGCGTCTGGGGCCAGTGGCTGATCTGGATCTCGGCCGTGCTCACGATCTGGTCGATGGTGTACTACTTGCAGAAGGCCATTCCCGAAATCCGGGCCCGCACCAAATGACCGCGGCAGCCGCGGCCCGCAACGCGGGCTGGCTGCGGGCAATGCCGGCGGTCTTCGTGTTGATCTGGAGCACGGGCTTCATCGTCGCGCGCTACGGCATGCCGTATGCGCCACCCCTCAAGTTCCTGGCCGTGCGCTATGCGTTGTCGCTGGCTTGCTTCGGCGTGTGGGTCGCGCTCGCGCGGGTCGCGTGGCCAAAGCAGCGCGCGCAGTGGGGGCACCTGGCGGCCACGGGCATCCTGATGCAGGCCGGTTACCTGGGCGGTGTGTGGGCCGCGGTGCGGGAAGGCATGGGCGCGGGGCTGGTGGCGCTGCTGGTCGGCATCCAGCCGGTGCTGACGGCGGTCTGGCTGTCTTTCCACGGCGGCCGCATCTCGCAGCGGCAGTGGGTCGGGCTGGGGCTTGGTTTCGCGGGCCTGGTGCTCGTGGTGCTGCGCAAGCTCGGGCAGGGCGGCGAGGTGAGCGTGCTGACGATGGGGCTCACGCTGATGGCGCTGGTCTCGATCACGGCGGGAACGCTGTACCAGAAGCGCTTTGTCGCGCCCTGCGACGTGCGCAGTGCAAGCGCGGTGCAGATGGCGGCCGCGCTGCTTGTCACATTGCCTTTCGCGGCGTTGGAGTCGGAGAGCATCCAGTGGAACCTGCACTCCGGCGGCGCGATGGCGTGGTCGGTGCTGGCGCTGTCGCTGGGCGGCAGTTCGCTGCTCTACATGCTGATCCAGCGCGGCACGGCCACGGCCGTCACGAGCCTGCTGTACCTGGTGCCGCCCTGCACGGCCGTGATGGCGTGGCTGTTGTTCTCCGAGCCGATCACGCTGGTGACGGTGCTGGGCATTGCGCTCACTGCGGTGGGCGTGAGCCTCGTGGTGCGCAACGGCCGCTGAGCGCCGGCGCTTTTCTCTTCAGCGCGTATCGGCCTTGCCCGGCTTCCAGGGCTCGCCGCGGAACTGTTCCACCAGGTGATCGACCAGCAGGCGCACCCGCCGAGGCGTCTTCGGCCGCCAGGGCGCGATCCAGTGGATGTCCGCTTCCGCCATCGCGTATTGCGGCAGCACGCGCACCAATTCGCCGCTCGCGAGTTGGGGTGCGATGTCCCACAGGCTGCGCAGCATGACGCCATGCCCGGCCACGCACCAGTCGCGCACCATCTCGCCCGAGTTGCTGGCCAGCGGCCCCTGCACACGCACGCGCGCCGTGCTGCCGTCGCGCACATGGCGCAGGGTCCAGAGTGCGTACTGGCGCTGGCTGGCATCGCCGTTCTCGCGCGCGACCAGGCAATCGTGCGAAGCCAGCGCCTCGACGGTGCCGGGCGTGCCGCGGCGCTTCAGGTAGGCGGGCGAGGCGGCCAGCACGCGCTGGTTGCGCGCGATGCGCCGCGAGATCCAGTCGGCCGCACGGCGCTGCTGCACCGCCCAGAGCCAGACCGCGCCGTCGTAACCCTCGGCGCCGAGGTCCGGCAGTTGCTCGGTCAGCAGCAGTTCGATCTGCAGTGCAGGGTGCCGCGCCTGGAAAGTGGCCAGCGCCGGCCCCAGCCAGCGGCGGCCGAAGCCGAAGGTCGCGGCCAGGCGGACGGTGCCGGTCAGTTCGTTCTGGCGTTCTCCGAGTTCGCTTTCGAGGGCGGCGAAGCCGTCAAGCAGCGCTCGCGCATGCAGGCAGACCGCCTCGCCCTCGGCCGTGACGCTGAGCCGCCGGGTGGTGCGCTCGAAAAGGCGCTGGCCCAGGCGCGCCTCCAGCGCGCCCAGCCGTTTGGTGATGACCGAGGGCACGACGTTGAGCGTGGCCGCAGCGCCCGCCAGGCTGCCCTGGTCGCGAATGGCCAGCACCAGTGCCAGGTCGCCACGATCCATCGAGAGAGGATTCATGCCATATCGGAAAGTATGAATTGGCTGATTGTTGCTTGATGATCGTCCGGGCGCAACGCACAATCGTTTGCGTGACAGCCTCCTTCCTTTCCTTTCCCACTTTCGATATTGAGCGCGATAGCGTGCGCATCCACGGGCGCATCGGCGGGCGCGGTGCTCCCTTGCTGCTGCTGCACGGCCATCCGCAGACGCATGCGATCTGGCATCGCGTGGCTCCGGCGCTGGCCGAGCGGTTCACCGTGGTCGCCGTCGACCTGCGCGGGTATGGCGATTCGGGCCGGCCTGCAGTTGATGCCGAACACGTGGTCTACAGCAAGCGTGAGATGGCGCTCGACGCGCTCGCCGCCATGCGGCACCACGGCTTCGAACATTTCGGCGTGCTGGCCCATGACCGCGGCGCGCGCGTGGCGCACCGGCTCGCCGCGGACCACCCCGACGCAGTCGAGCGGATGCTGCTGCTGGACATCGCACCCACGCTCGCGATGTACGAGCACACCTCCGAAGCCTTCGCCAAGGCCTACTGGCACTGGTTCTTCCTGATCCAGCCGCCGCCGCTGCCCGAGGCGCTGATCGCATCCGACCCTGTGCGCTACGTGCGCAGCGTGATGGGCGGGCGGCATGCCGGCCTCGCGCCCTTCGCGCCCGAGGTGCTGGCCGAATACGAGCGCTGCGCCGGCATCGCGGGCACGGCCGAATCCATCTGCGAGGACTATCGCGCCTCCGCCACCATCGATCTCGTGCACGACCGCGCCGACATCGCCGCCGGCCAGCGCCTGGCACAGCCGCTGCGCGTGCTGTGGGGCGAGCACGGCGCGGTCGGCAAGGCCTTCGACGTGCTCGCGCTGTGGCGCGAACGCGCGGCCGAAGTGTCGGGCCGCGCGTTGCCGTGCGGTCATTACGTTCCCGAAGAAGCGCCGGGCGAGTTGCTCGCCGAGGCGCAGGCATTCTTTTCGCCTTTCACCCATCTCGAACGAGCAGGAGCCACACCATGAGCACCCACAGAATCGCAGTCATCGCCGGTGACGGCATCGGCAAGGAAACCATGCCCGAGGGCCTGCGCGTGCTCGATGCTGCGGCGCGCAAGTTCGGCATCGACCTGAAATTCGACCACTTCGACTTCTCGAGCTGGGACTACTACGAGAAGCATGGCCAGATGCTGCCCGACAACTGGAAGGACCAGATCGGCGGGCACGACGCCATCTTCTTCGGCGCGGTCGGCTGGCCCGAGAAGATCGCCGACCACGTTTCCCTGTGGGGCTCGCTGCTGATGTTCCGCCGCGAGTTCGACCAGTACATCAACCTGCGTCCCGCGCGCCTGATGCCCGGCATCATCGCGCCCGTGGTGCGGCGCGACGGCACGCCGCGCGAGCCCGGCGAGATCGACATGTACATCGTGCGGGAGAACACCGAGGGCGAGTACTCCAGCATCGGCGGGCGCATGTACCAAGGCACGCCGCGCGAGATCGTGGTGCAGGAAACCGTGATGTCGCGCATCGGCGTCGATCGGGTGCTGAAGTTCGCCTTCGAGCTCGCGCAGTCGCGGCCGAAGAAGCACCTGACCAGCGCCACCAAGTCGAACGGCATCTCGATCACCATGCCGTACTGGGACGAGCGCGTGGCCGCGATGGGCAAGAACTACCCGGGCGTCAAGCTCGACAAGTTCCACATCGACATCCTCACGGCGCACTTCGTGCAGCGGCCCGACTTCTTCGACGTGGTGGTGGCGAGCAACCTGTTCGGCGACATCCTGTCGGACCTGGGGCCGGCCTGCACCGGCACCATCGGCATCGCGCCGAGCGCCAACCTGAATCCCGATCGCACCGCGCCGTCGCTGTTCGAGCCGGTGCATGGCTCGGCGCCCGACATCGCCGGCAAGGGCATCGCCAACCCGATCGGGCAGATCTGGTGCGGCGCGATGATGCTGGAGTTCCTGGGCCACAAGCAGGCGCACGACGCCATTCTTTCGACCATCGAAAAGGTGCTTGCGCCCCAAAGCGGAGCGCCGCGCACCCCCGACATCGGCGGAACGGGCAGCACCAGCGACGTGGGCAAGGCGATCGCCGCCGCCCTTTGAGCCGCCCTGAAAAAGGGCTTCACGAAAGGCCTCTAAAATCGCGCGCTCCGCTGATCGGCATGGCTTCGCGTCTTATTGACACCCTGCAGACCAGTGGTTGTAATCCTCGCTGGCAGCGCGCTGCCGAGGCGTCAGTCTTGCCAGGCTCTGGGGTCGCATCGTTTGCGGCCAGGTCGCAGCTGACGGAAGCCGACCAACTTTTTCCTACAAGGGGCCCTTGTGAACAAGACCGAACTGATTGAGCACATCGCAAAGAACGCCGATATTTCCAAAGCCGCAGCGACGCGTGCACTCGAATCCACTATTGGCGCCATTCGCACCACGCTCAAGAAAGGCGGCTCCGTTTCGCTCGTCGGTTTCGGCACTTTTGCAGTAGGCAAGCGCGCGGCCCGCACCGGCCGAAATCCCCGCACCGGCGACGCGATTAAAATCAAGGCAGCCAAGATCCCGAAGTTCCGTCCGGGCAAGGCGCTGAAAGACGCGCTGAACTAAGACGTTAGACTCGGAAAGTATTCCCGGTGGGGTGCTTAGCTCAGTTGGTAGAGCGGCGCCCTTACAAGGCGTAGGTCGGGGGTTCGAGCCCCTCAGCACCCACCACCCACCCGATGCAAAGGCGAACCGCAAGTTCGCCTTTTTTATTGCCGTCCGACAGCCGTCGAAAAAGAGTGTTCAAGCATGTTTGATACCTTCCGCAAGTACAACAAGGTCGTCATGATTTTCTTGTTCTTGCTGATCATTCCCTCGTTCGTGTTCTTCGGCGTCGAGCGCTATCAGGGATTCGGGCGCGACGAGAAGGTCGCCCGCATCGAAGGGCACGACATCACGAAGCCCGAATGGGATCAGCAGCACCGCGTTGAGACGGACCGTATTCGCCAGCAGTCGCCCAACGTCGACCCGACCTTGCTCGAGTCGGATGCATTGCGCTACGCCACGCTGGAGCGCATGGTGCGCGACCGCGTGCTGGCCGCCGCGGCGGCCAAGGTCAACATGACGGTGTCCGAAGAGCGCCTGTCGCGCATCTTCGCGCAGGACCCGGGCCTGGCCGCGTTCCGTACACCCGACGGCAAGTTCGACCGCGAGGCCTTCCAGCGCGTGACCGGCCGCACGCCGGAGCAGTACGAAGCTTCGGTGCGCTCCGACATGGCAACGCAGCAGGTGCTGCTGGGCGTCTCCGGCACGGCCTTCACGCCGCCTGCATTGGCCGCCACGACCATCAATGCCTTCTACGACAGCCGCGAAATCCAGGTGGCGCGCTTCGGCCCCGACAGCTTTGCTTCGAAGGTGACGGTGAGCGATGCCGACATCGAGGCCTACTACAAGGGCCACACGGCGCAGTTCCAGGCGCCCGAGCAGGCCAGCATCGAATACCTCGTGCTCAACCTCGACGCGGCCAAGAAGAACGTCGTCGTGAACGAGGCCGACCTCAAGACCTACTACGAACAGAATGCCGCGCGCTTCGGCACCAAGGAAGAGCGCCGTGCAAGCCACATCCTGATCACCGCGCCGTCCAGCATGCCCGCGGCGGATCGCGAAAAGGCCAAGGCCAAGGCCGAGCAGTTGCTGGCCGAAGTGAAGAAGTCGCCTGCCAGCTTCGCCGACGTTGCACGCAAGAATTCGCAGGACCCGGGTTCGGCGGAGAAGGGCGGCGACCTCGACTTCGTGACGAAGGGCGCCATGGTCAAGCCTTTCGAAGACGCGATGTTCGCGCTCAAGAAGGGCGAAACCAGCGGCGTCGTCGAAACCGAATTCGGCTATCACATCATTCGCCTGACCGACATCAAGCCGGCCGTGGTGCCGCCTTTCGAGCAGGTGCGCGCGACCATCGAGAACGACATGCGCTCGCAGCAGGCCACGCAGGAGTTCGCGAAGGCCGCCGAAGCATTCACCGACGCCGTCTACCAGTCGCCCGACAGCCTCAAGCCCGCTGCCGAGAAGCTGAAGCTCACGATCCAGACGGCCAACAATGTTGCGCGCGTGCCCGCACCGGGCAGCACCGGCCCGATGGCCAGCCGCAATTTCCTGAGCGCGCTTTTCGCAACCGATTCGCTTGAACGCAAGCAGAACACCGAGGCGATCGAAGTCGGCCCGAGCCAACTCGCATCGGGCCGCGTGACGAAGTACACGCCTGCACATCCGGTGCCGCTGGCCGACGTCAAGGACAAGATCCGTGCGCAACTCATTGCCGAACGCGCCTCGGTGCTCGCCAAGACCGAAGGCGAAGCCAAGCTCGCCGCGTGGACTGCCAAGGCGGACGGTGCGACTTTCGGCGCGCCTCTGACCGTTTCGCGCCGCGAAGCGCAGTCGCAGCCACTGCCGGTCATCGATGCCGCGTTGCGTGCCGACCCTTCCAAGCTGCCCGCACTCGTGGGCGTGGACCTCGGCGCGCAGGGCTATGCCGTGGTCCGCGTGACCAAGGTCGTTCCGCGCACGCCGCCGGCGCCCGAACTCGCGAAGCAGGAACAGGCACAGGTCGGCCAGTCCGTGGCTGCCGCAGAAGACGCCGCGTACTACAACCTGCTGAAGGACCGTTTCAAGGCCGAGATCCTGGTGCCGAAGCCGACGGAGCCGCTGCCGCCCGCCGCGGGCCGCTGACGTACACAGCGTTGCCAGAGACAGCCCGAGCCGACCGCTCGGGCTTTTTTTTTGGCCCCCATGAATCGGTCGCCCGAGGGACAAGCTGCGGCTCGGCTTCTTGCCAGAATCCCGTGCATGGGAACCCTCTATCTCGTGCGCCACGGACAGGCCAGTTTTGGCGCTGCCGACTATGACAACCTGAGCGAACTCGGGCACCGGCAGTCCGTTCGCCTCGGCGAGTACTGGCGCGAGCGCGGCATGAAGTTCGATGCCGTCATCACCGGCACGTTGAAGCGCCATCGCCAGACTTGGGAGGGCATCGCCAAGGGCCTCGGCCTGGAGCGCGACGACGTGCTGCCGTGGCCCGGCCTCAACGAATACGACAGCGAGGCGGTCATCGCCACCATCCACGAAGGCAAGCTGGAGAAGCCCGATTCGCCTGAGATGTACCGCCATCACTTTCGCCTGTTGCGCGAGGGGCTGGGCGCGTGGATGCAGGGCAGGACGACGCCGGCCGGAATGCCGAGCTATGTCGACTTCATGGCGGGCGTGACGACGGCGCTCGACCATGTCCGCGGTAAGCACCATGGCGCAAAGGTGCTGGTGGTGTCGAGCGGGGGGCCGATCAGCACGGCGGTGGGCCATGTGTTGGGGACGAGCGCGGAGACGACGATCGAACTCAACCTGCGTATTCGCAACACGTCGGTGACCGAGTTCGCCTTTACACCCAAGCGGCACATGCTCGTGACCTACAACACGCTGCCGCATCTGGACGGCCCTGCCTACGAAAGTTGGGTCACCTACTCCTGAAGTCCTTGCCGCCGCGTCAGGCCTGCCACACGCCGTAGCCGGCCTTGCGCAGCGCGATGCCGAGATCGACCTCCATCAGGCGCGCGTCCTCGTAGGTCATGGGGTTGTAGCGTTCGTAGAGCGCCGGCAGCAGGTGCAGGCCGAACTCCTGTACGAAGCTGTTGGCCTGGATGCCGGCCTTGTGCTTGTCGAAGCGGATATCGGGGTCCAGGCCGGTCATGCCGACATAGACGAAGGGCTTGCCGAGTTGGTAGTCGGGGTTGGCCCGCCTGAAGCGGCGGTTGTTCCATACGCGGTCATCGAGCTCGACCACGTAGACATGATGCTTGGCGCGCGCTTTGCGGGGCATCATGATGGCCGTGCGCGTGAGGCGGCACGGCCCATTCTTCGCATCAGCTCTTGCGCTTGATCAGGCCGTAGATGATGAGCAGCACGATCGCGCCCAGCACCGATGCGATGAAACCCGCGCCCTGGCCGGCGGTGT
Source organism: Variovorax sp. Varisp36 (assembly GCF_047304235.1). Taxonomy (NCBI): domain Bacteria; kingdom Pseudomonadati; phylum Pseudomonadota; class Betaproteobacteria; order Burkholderiales; family Comamonadaceae; genus Variovorax; species Variovorax sp. Varisp36. The sequence continues at coordinate 33,401 of NZ_JBGLYU010000023.1, read as the reverse complement.
ACCAGCCCAGCGATTGGCCGACGTAGGTGACGATCAGCGAACCGGCGACGCCGATGATGGTCGTGACGATGAAGCCGGCAGAGTCATCGCCTGGCTTGACGGCCCGCGCCACAAGACCCACGACGAACCCGATCAGGATGGTCCAGACGATGCTCATGAAGAAATTCCTTTGAGATGTGATGAAGTGGAGATGGCCAGAAGCCATGCCCGTCGGCGCGGGTCGCATTCATGATAGCGGAGCGATATGCCTGTCGGTGCCGGTGATGAAGATCGGACAGGCGGGCGAGAATTTTTGCCGATCACCGCGATCGCGACAGGCATCGAAGCGCCGGCGCCGATCCCGGCGGGGAGGCGAAATGTAGCTTTCGAGCCTCGCCATTGATTGCCTTCGTCAAAACAGCGATTTTTAACGCTACAATCGTAGGCTCTACGGTGGCTGTAGCTCAGCTGGTAGAGTCCCAGATTGTGATTCTGGTCGTCGTGGGTTCGAGTCCCATCAGCCACCCCAAAATATCTCCTTTGTGCTATTGCGCAATAGCGCTCAAAAAGGACCACAACGCCGGGTTTACCCGGCGTTGTCATTTCCGGCCGCCGCATCTTCTTCTGCCCGCGCGCCGCTCCCCTTTCTCTCTTTTTTCTCGTCTTGCCCGTATATAAAGCGCCCGTCGCGGATGGCTTTATGTTGCGAGTTGTTGCAATGACGCAATGCGCCGCCGTTTTTTTCGCCCGGCAGGATGCTTGTGGCAAATGTAAACTGAATTAAAATCCACCCGTTTTCAATTTTCAGGAGTCCAACAATGGCTTCGACCCTCGCCGATATCAATTCCCAGATCAAGAAGCATGACGAGCAGATTGCGCAATTGCGCAAGCAGGCCGAAGACCTGCGCAACCAGGAACGCGCGGGCGTGGTCGAAGAGTTGCGCAAGAAGATCGCCGAATACGGTTTGACGGCCTCCGATCTGAAACTCACCGGCCGTGCGGGCGCCGTCAAGCGCAGTGCAGGCGTCGCGCCCGCCAAGGCTGCCGCCAAATACCGTGGCCCGACGGGCGAAACCTGGTCGGGTGGCCGGGGCCGCAAGCCGCGCTGGGTGACCGAGGCATTGGCTGCGGGCAAGTCGCTTTCCGAGTACGAGATCAAGTAAGCGCCCCCCGGCTTCTCCGGGCTGTGGCCCAATAAAAAAGCCCGCATGCGCGGGCTTTTTTATTGGGCGTTCGTGGGCGGTGCGCTCAGTTCACCATCACCAGTTTTCCTTTGACGCCGCGCGAGCCCATGTGGGCGTAGGCAGCCTTCAATTCCGCCATGGGCATCGTGCTGTCGATCACCGGCTTGATCTTTCCCTGGCCGTACCACTGCGCCAATTCGGCCATCATCTGTGCATTGGCCTTGGGCTCGCGCCTGGCGAAATCACCCCAGAACACGCCGACCAGCGAAGCGCCTTTCAGCAGTGTCAGGTTCAATGGCAGTGATGGAATCGGGCCGGACGCAAAACCGACAACCAAATAACGGCCGCGCCACCCAATGGAGCGAAAGGCGGGCTCTGCAAAATCACCCCCCACCGGGTCGTAAATGACATCCGGTCCTTTACCGTCGGTGGCGGCCTTGACGGCATCGCGAAAACCGTTGGGCAGTGCATGCGTCGTGTAGTTGATCGTCGCGTCGGCGCCGATGGAGCGGCAAAGCTCGCATTTTTCATCGGTGGAGGCTGCTGCAATCACTCTGGCCCCGGCAGCCTTTGCGATCTGGATGGCCGCCGTGCCCACGCCGCCTGCCGCGCCGAGCACCAGCACGGTTTCGCCGGCCTTGAGTTGCGCTCGGTCCATCAGTGCGTGCCACGAGGTGGCGTAGATCATGATGAAAGCCGCGGCATCGACGTGGCCGAAACCTTCGGGCAACGGCATGCACAAGGCCGCGGGTGCCAGTGTGTGGGTGCCAAAGCCGCCCGTGCCCGACAGGCAGGCCACGTTCTGCCCGACCTTGAGGTGTGTGACGCCGTCGCCGACCGCCTGGACCACGCCAGCGTATTCGGAGCCCGGCACGAAGGGCAGGGGCGGCTTCATCTGGTATTTGTTCTGCACGATCAGCAGATCGGGGAAATTCAGGCTCGCTGCCTTGATTTCGATCAGCACCTGGCCCGGGCCCGGGGTCGGGGTCGGCAGTTCCTTCCAGGTCAGCGCGTCGACGCCGGTGGGGTTTTCGCAAAGCCATGCGTGCATGCTCGAGTCTCCTTCGTGTGAGTCGGATGGGTCCAAAGAATGCGGGCGATGATAGGCGGCGCGGCAGGGTGGGCTTGTCCCTGCTGCGACGCACCCGGCGCCTACAATCCCGGGCATCCAGGACACCATGAAGATACTAATTTCCAACGACGATGGCTTTCAGGCGCCGGGCATCGTCGCGCTGCATGACGCGCTCAAGGACATCGCCGATGTCGAGGTGGTCGCGCCCGAGCACAACAACAGTGCCAAATCGAACGCGCTGACCCTGGCGGCACCGCTCTATGTGCGCGAGGCGCACAACGGCTTTCGCTACGTGACGGGCACGCCGGCCGATTGCGTGCACATCGCGCTCAAGGGTCTGCTCGACTACCGGCCCGACCTGGTGGTCTCCGGCATCAACAACGGCGCCAACATGGGCGACGACACCATTTATTCGGGCACGGTCGGCGCGGCGATGGAGGCCTACCTGTTCGGCATTCCGGCCATCGCGTTCTCGCAGATCGAAAAGGGCTGGGCGCATGTGGATGCGGCCGCCCAGGTGGCGCGGCGGCTGGTGCAGCAGATCGAGCGCGAGCGCATGCTGGGAGGCGCCGCCTTCCTGCTCAACGTGAACGTGCCGAACCTGCCTTTCGACGAGCTGAAGCCCGTCAAGGTCTGCAGGCTCGGCCGCCGCCATGCGGCGGAGAAGGTAATCACCCAGGACAGCCCGCGAGGCGAAACCATGTACTGGATCGCCGGCGCAGGCGGCGCCAAGGACAGCGGCGAAGGCACCGACTTCCATGCCACCGCAGCCGGCCACATCGCGCTGACACCGCTGCAGATCGACCTGACCGACCACGCCAACCTTGGCCAATGGCGCGAGACGGTGGCCCGTCTCGGCAGTTGACATGGCCACGCAGCGGCCGAGTTTCCCCGTTCGCCTGACACCCACCGCTTCGGCCGCCACGCGAGGGCGCATGCCCGCCGTGCCGGCCAAGCCCATGGTGCCGTCCACGCCTTCGATGGCTTCCGATGCCGTGCGCGCGCGCATGGTGCAGAGGCTCGCGGCGCAGGGCATCTCCGATCCGCGGGTGCTGCGCGCAATGGGCGCCGTGGAGCGGCATCGCTTTGTCGACAGTGCGCTGGTCAACCAGGCCTACGAAGACACGAGCCTGCCGATCGGGTTGGGACAGACCATTTCGAAGCCCAACGTGGTGGCCCGCATGATCGAGCTGCTGATGGGCGCACCCGCGCTGGCTGGAAAGCCGCAGGACAAGCTCGGCCGCGTGCTCGAGATCGGCACCGGTTGCGGCTATCAGGCTGCGGTGCTGAATCATGTGGCCACCGAGGTCTACAGCATCGAGCGCCTGCGCGGCCTGCACGAACGCGCGCGCGCCAATCTGCGGCACTTCCGGCTGGCCACAGTACACCTGATGCTGGGCGACGGGATGATCGGCTATGCCAAGGGCGCGCCCTACGCCGGCATCATTGCCGCGGCTGGCGGCGAAGCCGTGCCCGAGGCCTGGATTGCGCAGCTCGCGGTGGGTGGTCGCATCGTGGCACCGACCCAGTCCGCAAGTGGTGGCCAGGCCCTTGTCGTCATCGACAAGACCCCGCGGGGACTGGAGCGCCTCATTCTTGAGGCGGTTCACTTTGTCCCCCTAAAATCAGGCATCGCTTGAAGGAATAACAAATGCAGGGTTTTGGCAATCGGAGTTGGTTCGCTGGCGTCACGTTGGCCTTTGTGCTCGTGATCGCGGGCTGTTCCACACCGCGCGGGCCGGCGCCGGTCGAAGACCGCGGCACTATGTCGCGCGCGCCTAGCGCAGCAGTGCCCGGCGGCCCGCCCATCACCACCGACGCCAACGGCAAGCCGCTCGCCGGCATCGAAAACTATGGCAAGCCCGGCTACTACGCCGTGCGTCCCGGCGACACCATTCGCCGCATCGGTGCCGACACCGGCCAGCGCTGGCAGGACATCGTTCGCTGGAACAACATCGAGAACCCTGACCTGATCGAAGTCGGCCAGGTGCTGCGCGTGATTCCGCCGGCAGGTTCGGGAACGGTCGTCGCGGCCGCGCCTGCAACACCGCCCGCCGCTTCGCCCGAAGGTGTGGTCACGAAGCCCGTGACGCCGCAGCCTGCGGTGGTGCCCTCGGCGCCCGCCAGCAGCGCGACGACCAAGCCGCCGGTCACGGCTTCGCCGGCCGGTCCCGGCAGCGGAAATGTGGGTGATGAAGACATCGGCTGGATCTGGCCTGCGAGCGGTTCGCTGATCGCGGGCTTCGATGAGGCCAAGAACAAGGGCTACGACATCAGCGGCAAGGCGGGCGACCCTGTGCTGGCCGCCGCCGACGGTCGCGTGGTCTATGCGGGCGCAGGCCTGCGTGGCTACGGCAACCTGATCATCCTGAAGCACAACAACACCTACCTCACGGCGTATGCCCACAACCAGACGCTGCTCGTGAAGGAAGACCAGTCGGTTCAGAAGGGCCAGAAGATCGCCGAAATGGGCAACAGCGACGCCGATCGCGTGAAGCTGCATTTCGAGATCCGCCGCCAGGGCAAGCCCGTCGATCCTTCGCGCTACCTGCCCGGCCGGTGATGCCATGGCTGCCTCCCGCCCCCGCCGCACGCTGTTGCCCGTGCGCGGGTTGGCGGGCAGGGGCAGCCCATCTCCCGACAACGGTCGGCATGAGTTCGTCGGTGAGAGCGTTTACCCGCCACCGGAAGATGGCTTAGAACCACCAACGGCAGACGGCGTGCTGCCTGCAGGCACTGCGAGCGAACAAATCGGCGGCGAGGGCGCGGATGCGTTGACCATCTACCTGCGCCAGGTCCGTCGCACCGAACTCTTCACGCCTGCGCAGGAGTACCAGACCGCATGCGCCGCGCGGGCCGGCGACTTCGCGGCGCGGCAGTCGATGATCGAGCACAACCTGCGGCTCGTGGTCAATATCGCCAAGAGCTACCTGGGCCGTGGCGTGCCGCTGTCGGACCTCATCGAGGAAGGCAATCTCGGCCTGATGCACGCCATCACCAAGTTCGAGCCCGAACGCGGTTTTCGCTTTTCCACTTACGCGACCTGGTGGATCCGCCAGTCCGTCGAGCGTGCGGTCATGACGCAGGCGCGCGCGATCCGGTTGCCGGTGCATGTGGTGCGTGAGCTGCAGCAGGTGCTGCGGGCCCGCCGCACACTCGAAGGCGACGCCGAATTCCTCGCGCACCGGCCCGATGGCGTGCGTGTGGAAGACATCGCCGCGCTGCTCGGCCGCGAGGTGCAGGCGGTGGCCGACCTGCTGGCCCTGTCTGAAGCCCCGCGCTCGCTGGACGCGGGTGACGCGCGCGGGGACGAGGGCTTCACGCTGGCCGACACCGTGGCTTCCGAGGACGGGCAGGGCAGCCCGACCGACGTGACGCACATGCACGAGGTGGAGCGCCTGCTCGATCAGTGGGTGCTCGCCCTCGATGCGCGCGAACGCGAGGTGCTGGAGGGGCGTTATGGCCTGCACGACCGCGAGCCCGAAACGCTGGAGGTGCTGAGTGTGCGCCTCGGCCTCACGCGCGAGCGCGTCAGGCAGATCCAGAACGAGGCGCTGGCCAAGATGCGCCGCCAACTGGCCCGCGCTGGCGTCGAGCGCGACGCGCTGTTCTAGCTGTCTCGGCCACGCTGAGACAATCAGGGGATGACGGAATCCATCGAAGAAAACAAAGCCCCCGCGAAAGTCCCCACGAATCCCGGTGAAGAGTGGCTGCAGGTCGAGTCTCTCGACCTCGACGCGCAGGGCGTATCGCACAAGGCCGACGGCATGGTCGTGTTCATCGAAGGCGCATTGCCTTTCGAGGAAGTGCAGTTCAATGTCCATCGCCGCAAGAACAACTGGGAGCAGGGCACGGTCACGGCCATCCGCCGCGAATCGTCGCAGCGCGTGCGCCCGGGCTGTCCCCATTTCGGCCTGCACACGGGCGCTTGCGGCGGCTGCAAGATGCAGCACCTGGATGCGGCCGCCCAGGTGGCCGTGAAGCAGCGCGCACTGGAAGACAACCTTTGGCACCTCGGCAAGGTCAAGCCCGAGAACCTGCTGCGGCCGCTCGAAGGGCCGACCTGGCACTACCGCTACCGCGCGCGCCTCTCGGTACGCCACGTGGTCAAGAAGGGCACGGTGCTGATCGGTTTCCACGAGCGCAAGAGCCGCTACCTGGCCGACATGCAGGTGTGCCCCGTGCTGCCGAAGCAGGTCAGCGACATGCTGATGCCGCTGCGCGCGCTCATCGGTTCGATGGACGCGCGCGAAACCTGCCCGCAGATCGAACTGGCCTGCGGCGACGCCCCCGACTCAACGCGGCTCGGCACCATCGCGCTGGTGCTGCGGCATCTTGAACCGCTCTCGCGCGCAGACATCGATCGGCTGAAGGCCTTTGCTGAGAAGAACGAGGGCGTTCAATGGTGGCTGCAGGCCAAGGGGCCGGACACCGTGAAGCTGCTGGAAGAGGGCGGCACGCCGCTGGCATACCGGCTGCCCGAGTTCGACGTCACGATGCCATTCAAGCCTACTGACTTCACGCAGGTCAATCCGCACATCAATCGGGCGCTGGTGGGCAAGGCACTGCGTTTGCTCGACGTGCAGCCCGAAGAGCGCGTGATCGACTGGTTCTGCGGCCTCGGCAACTTCACCTTGCCGTTGGCGAGCCGGGCCCGCGAGGTGCTGGGCATCGAGGGCAGCGACACGCTGGTGGCACGCGCAACCGACAACTTCAACAGGAATCAGCCAGCGACGTCGGCCCGGCGGGCACTGTCGCCCGCCACTTTCGTGGCGCGCAACCTGTTCGACATGACGCCGGAAATGCTTGTGGCCGACGGCAGTGCCGACAAGTGGCTGGTCGATCCGCCGCGGGGGGGGGCCGGGGCGCGGGGCGCGGGCCAGGGCGCGCGGCAAGAGCAGCCCGAACTGCGAACCGATGGCTGGACACCCCCGAAGCGCATCGTGTACGTGAGCTGCAATCCGTCGACGCTTGCGCGCGATGCCGGCTTGCTGGTGCACCAGGCGGGCTACCGCTGCACCTTCGCGGGGGTGGTCAACATGTTCCCGCACACCGCGCACGTCGAGTCGATTGCAGTCTTCGAGCTGGAATGAAAAAAGGGCCCTTCCGGGCCCTTTTTCTTGCTGCGCGTGATTCGCTCAATCGCGTTCGCCGCCGAAGATGCCCAGCAGCGCCAGCAGGCTCTGGAACACATTGAACAGGTCGAGGTACAGCGCGAGCGTGGCGCTGATGTAGTTGGTTTCGCCGCCGTCCATGATCTGCTTCAGGTCATAGAGCATGTAGGCCGAGAAGATGCCGATGGCGGCCACCGAGATGACCAGCATGCCCGTGGTCGAACCGACGAACACGTTGATGATCGCGCCGAACATCAGCACCAGCGCGCCGACGAACAGGAACTTACCCATGCCCGACAGGTCGCGCTTGATGATCGTTGCCAGCGAGGCCATCACGAGGAACACGCCGGCGGTGCCGCCGAAGGCCGTCATGACGAGTTCGGAGCCGTTTTTGAAGCCCAGCACCATCGCGATCAGGCGCGACAGCATCAGGCCCATGAAGAAGGTGAAGCCCAGCAGCACGGGCACGCCGGCGGCGGAGTTCTTGGTCTTTTCGATGGCGAACATGAAGCCGAACGCGCCGCCGAGGAAAACCATGAGGCCCAGCCCACCCGTGAGCGAGCGGGTGATGCCGGTGCTGACGCCGATCCATGCGCCCAGCACGGTGGGCAGCATGCTCAGCGCGAGCAGCCAGTAGGTGTTGCGCAGCACGCGCTGGCGTTCAGCCTGCGCCAACGGCTGGCCATAGCCAGCGGAAGTGTCTAGGGTGGTGACGCGGTCGTTCATGGCCGGAGCTCCTGTGGTTGCTGCAGTGACGCAGTTTGGGCGCATTCTAGGGGGCTGCAAGAGGGGGTGTCGAAAAGACCGTATGCGGGGTGTTCCCAAGCCCAGAAGACACCCCTGGCGGCATGGCCGTTATGCTGTCGGGTTTTCACGAAACCAGAGCCCATCATGAAGACCAAGTCATTCCTCGAACTCGCCGACGTCAAGGCCGTGGCCGCAGCGGCCGAAGCCGAGGCCCTCAAGAACAACTGGGCGGTGACCATCGCCATATCCGACGACGCGGGCAACCTGCTCTGGCTGCAGCGGCTGGATGGCGCCGCGGCATTGTCTTCGCACATTGCGCCTGCCAAGGCCCACACGGCAGCCATGGGCCGGCGCGAAAGCAAGGTCTATGAAGACATCATCAACGGCGGCCGCACGGCGTTCCTGACGGCGCCTGAAGTGCAGGGCCTGCTCGAAGGCGGCGTGCCGATCGTCAAGGACGGCCACGTGATCGGCGCCGTCGGCGTGAGCGGCGTGAAGTCGAACGAAGACGCGCAGATCGCCAAGGCGGGCATCGCCGCCCTCGGCCTCTGAGTTTTTCTTCTGCACAAAGCAAAACGCCGACTTCGAGGTCGGCGTTTTCTTTTGGGTGCTTCAGCGTGAAAAAAAGCTTGGCTAGTCGGCGAACCGTTGGCTAGCAAAAAACGACCCTTCGGAGATGAATCTCCTCGAGTCGCCCCACGATGAAACTTGCGCGAAGGGCGGACTGGACGACCTACTTGGTCAGGATCAGCTTGCCGAGTTTGGTGGCTTGAAGCCGGTAGAGCGAGCCGTTATGCATGATGCCCACGGTCTTGCTTCCCTTCAGAAGCTCGGTGCTCTCGACCACTGGCGCCGGACGCATTGCCTGGATGGACGCATGACCGCCACCCGACTGGTCGAGCGAAGGATGGTTCAGGACAGAAAAGGCATTCGGTGTGGCTGGCATCTGGGTTTCCCTATCGAAGCGATGAGTTAATGATAATGATTCGCAATAAAAAGTCAATCGTCGCGATCGACTTTTTTGGCTTGCGATGTCAGATCACTTCGCTTCAGGCTCCGTGATGAAGCCAATCTTGCGCACGCCGGCTTCGCGGGCCTCCGACATCGCCTTGGCCACGCGCTCGTAGCGCACGGCCTTGTCGCCGCGGATGTGCAGCTCGGGCTGCGGTTCCTTGGCGGCTTCGGCGGCGAGGCGGTTGGGCAGCTCGCTGTCGTCGATCTTCTGTTCGTTCCAGTAGTACGAGCCGTCGGCCGTCACGCTGAACAGGATGTTCTGCGGCTTCGGCTGCTCGGGTTCGCTCGTGGCGCGCGGCAGGTCGATGTTGACCGCGTGCTTCATCACCGGCACGGTGATGATGAAGATGATGAGGAGCACCAGCATGACGTCGACCAGCGGCGTCATGTTGATCTCGTTCATCACCTCATCGGGTTCGTCTTGTGTACCGAAGGCCATGGCACTCAGCCCTTCTTGAGCGGAACCACGACGGCCTCGCTGCCGCTTTGAACGCGGGCGCCGGTCACGAAGTAGGCATGCAGGTCGTGCGCGAAGGCGTTGAGCTTGGTCAGCACGAACTTGTTGCCGCGCACCAGGGCGTTGTAGCCCAGCACCGCGGGGATGGCCACGGCCAGGCCCAGGGCCGTCATGATCAGCGCCTCACCGATCGGGCCGGCCACCTTGTCGATGGTTGCCTGGCCGACCGAGCTGATGCTCATGAGCGCGTGATAGATGCCCCAGACCGTGCCGAACAGGCCGATGAAGGGGGCGGTCGAGCCAACCGATGCCAGCACGGCCAGGCCGGTCTGCAGGCGGGCAGTGAAGGCGTCGATGCCGTTGCGCAGGGCGCGCGTGATCCAGTCGCTCACGTCGAGCGCGTCATGCAGATGGGCCTTGGTGTTGCGGTGGTGCGCTGCTGCCTCTCGGCCTTCGAGGGCAAGCGCACGGAACGGGTTGCTATCGTCCTTGCCGAGCTTGTTCAGCGCGGTGGCGAAGTCTTCGCTGTGCCAGAAGTCTTGCGAATGCTTGGCGAGGCGCTTGTATTTGATGACGTCGAGCGCCTTGACGATGATGACGATCCACGACGCGAGCGACATGCCGATCAACAGTACCGCGACGGCCTTGGTGACGAAGTCGCCCTGATGCCAGACGTTCATCAGGCCAAATTGGGAATCCATACGAAGTTGCTCCAGAGAAAAATTAGTTCAGGACGTAGTTGACGGGGGCGTCATAGGACATGGCCTGCACCACGCCGTTGATCTTGCCGGGCACGAAGCGGCATTTCATGATGTATTCGACCGCGGCTTCGTCGAGGCGATCGAAACCGCTGGATTTCTTGACCTCGGCACTCTTGGGCAGGCCGTCGACGCCGACGAGCACCCGCACGATGACCTTGCCCTGCTCGCCGAGACGCTTGCTCATGGCGGGGTAGGTTGCCTTGGGGTTTTGAAGGTAGTCGGCGTTGCTCGAGGGCATCTGCACGGCTGGAGGCGCAGGGGGCGCAGGTGGTGGCGCGAGCGGCGTCGGCGGAGCGGGAGGTGCCGGCGGCGTTGCCGGAGGCGGTGGTTCCGTGGTGCCAACGGGCGCCTGGGGCGCCGGCGTGGGCTTCGGCTCGCGGATCGCCTGGGGCCGCGGCGGAGGCGGATCTGACTTCGGCTTCGGCGGCTCGACGAACTGGCTCAGTATTTCGACTGGAATCACCACCTCGGCGGCGCGGCGGAGCAACCCGCTCTGCAGCGCCCAGAGCGCAGCCGCGTGGAACAGGATGACACCGCCGGCAATGACGACATTGCGCGAAAGGCCGAGGACGGAAGGGGGGGGAGCAAAGCGGTCAGACACGATCAACCATTCGAATACGGGCACCGCGAAAGGTGCCCCGATTTCAGCAAAACCGCTACGAAGACAACACTTGCGCCAGTTGCGCTACTTGCGAAAGATCCACCAGACCGAGCCTGCAACCAGGATCAGGCTGCCACCGAGTGTCGAGAAGAGTTCCATGCCTTGCTTTCCTTGATGGAGTTGGCAAGCTGGATCGCCCTCGGACCTGATTCGCAGCTCAGCGCGGCGACCGGATGCGAAGCGCTGCACTGCGCGACGATATCTCGCGCACACCCCTCACATTGGCCACACTGGGTGGCCACGCCAAGTTCGAACTGAACCTCGTCGAAAGTCATGCCGGCCCGCACGTGGCGTGCGATTTCTCGGTCGGAGACTCGGCGGCAGACGCAAACGATCATGGCTGTGAAAGCGGCAGTTGGCTGGCTGTTGGATTTGCTTGATTATAAATAAGAATCCGTCGCATTCACAATAACCATGTGTTACTGATTCATGCAAGTGAGCCAGATCCCTGGATTCAGACTTCGGACCAGAGCCGAAGCAGGTTGTGGTAGTGGCCGGTCAGCGCCACGGTTTCCTCGCCTTCGCCGAAGCGCGCACGAAGTTTCTGGATGTTCTGGTCGAGTTCGAACAGCATGCCGCGCTGCTGGTCGCTGCGCACCATGCTCTGCAGCCAGAAAAACGAACAGATCCGCGCCCCCCGGGTCACGGGGTGGACGCGGTGCAGGCTGCTGGCCGGATAAAGAATGAGGTCGCCGGCCGGCAGCTTCACTTCGTGCGAGCCATAGGTGTCGATGACCTCCAGCTCGCCGCCGTCGTAGTCCTCGGGGTCGCACAGGAAAAGCGTGCACGACAAGTCGGTGCGCAGTTGCTGGTTGACGCCGGGCAAGGCCCGCACCGCACCGTCGACATGAACGCCGTAGTGCTCGCCGCCCTCATAGCGGTTGAACAGCGGCGGCACGAAGCGCAACGGCAGCGCGGCCGAGAAGAACAGAGCGTGCCGGGCCAGCGCGGCCAGAACCGTGTTGCCGAGCTGCCGGCCCACGGGGGACTGCTCCGGCAGCTGGCGGTTGCGCTTGACCTGTGCGCCTTGTGCTCCGACCGTCTCGCGGCCGTCGGTCCATTGCGTGGCGTCGAGAGCGGAGCGCATTTCGCGCACCTGATCGGGACTCAGCACATCGGGCACATGCAGCATCATTTTTCCGGATCTCCGCAATGAGAAAAGCCTCGGCGCGCGCAGGACTGTCAGAACGCGAAGTTCGCGGTGATCTTCGCCGAGCGCGGCGTGCCCGGCGTGTAGCGGTAGCCGCTCTTGTTGATGGCCGCCACGTAGTCCTTGTCGAACAGGTTGTACAGGTTCAGCTGGATGTCGATGTTCTTGTTGATGCGATAGGACGCCATCGCATCGACCACCCAGTATGAATCGACGTAGGCCGGCGTTCCCACCGCGCTGTCGGCGCCGCGCTGCAGCTTGCCGTTGTAGCGCGCGCCGCCGCCGATGGTCAGGCCGAACGGAAACTGGTAGGTGGTCCAGAGCGTGAAGGCCTTCTTCGGCGTGTAGGCGAGGGCGGTCGATCCATCCGCCAGCACCGAGGCGCCGCTCAGCACGCGGGTGTTCATGGTGGTGAAGCCCGAGCTCACGCCCCAGTTGTCGGTCAGTGCGCCCGACAGGCCCAGCTCGGCGCCCTGCACGCGCTTCTTGCCGGTCTGGAAGTACTGCTGCGAGACCGTGTCCTGCACGACTTCGTTGCTCACGTCGGTGCGGTACAGCGCTGCAGTCAGCGCCACGCGCTTGTTCATCACGTCCCACTTGGTGCCGACCTCGTAGGTCTTGGCCTTCTGCGGCAGGAAGTCGGTTCGCCCGGCGCTGTTGCCGGTGCCGCCGGCGGCCAACTGGAAGTTGGCGCCGCCCGGCGGCTGCGCGGCGGTGCCGTAGGCTGCGTAGATGCTGCTGTTTGCGGTCGGCTTGTAGACCAGGCCGATCTTGCCGGAGAGCAGGTTGTCCGACAGTTTCAGGTTGGTCGGCGTGATCGTCGAGGTCTGAGGGTCGTTGCCGGTGCGCGCCAACGTCAGCGCGGTGGCGTTGTATGTGGTCGAGTAGTGGTCGTAGCGCAGGCCGGCGGTCAGCTGCCACTGCTCGTTGAACTTGAGCGTGTCGAAGGCGTAGAGGCCGATGGTGTCGGTGCTGCCGTCGGCCCCCGTTCCGTTGGCGATGCGGTTGTAGCCGCTCACGTACGGATTCGGGTTGTACAGGTTGGCGACAGGCCACGAGCCGGCCGCGGCCAGCGTGGTGCCCACGCTCGGGTAGCCCGCGGCGTAATAGTTGTTGGCGCGCTGCGTCTCGCGGACGAACTCGAGGCCGCCATTGAACGAGTGGCCGATGCTGCCCGTGTTGAACTTGGCCGACACGCTCGTCTGGTTCGTGAAGATCGTGTTTTCCTGGTCCTTGTTGGTGGGCAGGTTGCGCGTGATGGTCCAGCTGGCGGGAATCGTCGGGATGACCGTGTTGATGAAGCCCGCGTTCGCGGCCGGCAGCTGGCCGCCGCCGCTTGCCGATGCCGTGAGGCCGCCGCCCGTGAACGACGTCAGCATGTAGTCCTGCGAGGTCTTGCCGTAGCGGGTGGTGTTGCGGATGGTGATGTCCGGCGTCAGGTCGTGCTCGATGCGCGCGGTGAACATGTCGGCCTTCACGTTGTCGAAGTCCGAGCTGGTGCCGTAGAAGTTGCTCGAATCCACGCGTGCGGCGGAGTTCAGGTAGGTGCGGCGCGCCAGGCCTCGCGTGATCGCGGTGGCATCCGGCGTGCTGTAGCCCGGCAGGCCGATGGTGGGTACGCCGCCGTCGGGAATGTTGTTCTGCTCGACGTGCAGGTAGTCGAGGAAGATGCGCGTCGGGCTGTTCAACCCGAGGGCCAGCGACGGAGCGATGGCCGTGCGCTTGTTCTTGACGAAATCGCGCCCGGCAACGCCGCCGTCTTCGGTCACCGCGTTCAGGCGGAAGGCCGCGCCGATGCCGTTGGCACTGCTCAGCGACTTGTTCCAGTCGACGCTGCCGCGCTTGAAGTCTGCGCTGCCGAAACTCATCGAACCCAGGAAGCTGTCTTCGAGCTTGGGCTTCTTCGTGACGAGATTGATGTAGCCGGTAGGCGAGGTGCGGCCTACGTCGGTGCCCGATGGGCCCTTCACGACCTCCAGCTGTTCGATGTTGAACACGTCGCGCGACACCGAGCCCAGGTCGCGGATGCCGTCCACGAAGATCGCGCTCGAGCTGTCGAAGCCGCGCATGAAGACGGCGTCTCCCGTGTTGGTGTTGCCGTTTTCCCCGAGGAAGAAGGTGCCCACGCCGGGCGTGTTGCGCAGCGCCTCGGTCAGCGTGGTTGCGCCTTGTTCGCGGATGATCTGTTCCTTGATGACCTGGATGGTCTGGGGCGTGTTCACCAGCGGGGCCGTGAACTTGGGATTCGACGAGTTGTCGGCCTTGTAGTCGGCGGCGGTGGTGTCCTGCACCCGGACTTCAGGCAGTGCACCGCTCGACTGGGCGAGGGCCGCCGGGGCTGCGATGGCTATCAGTGTGGCGGCGGCAGCGCTCGAAAGGTGTGGAACGGCGCGCACAACGGTGTGTTTGCGGCTCTTGATGTAGGCCATGAAGTTTTCTCCGGAAAGGACGGGCGTCAGGACTCGACTGGCGATGTCTTGGCGGCCTGCGTTCTCCGGGAGAAGCGGGGCGGACTGGCTGGGTGAGTCGATTTGCAAAGTGCTTGTAAATCGTCTTAAATGATATTGCTTCTCAATACGGAAGTACGCAACCAAAACCGTATTAATTCAAAAGTCATCTCGGTTTGTTGCTGACATGCAACTGGTGCGGCCGCGAGGGGCTCAGTAGACATCGCGGCGATAGCGTCCGCTTGCCGCCAGCTCGCTCATCAGCGTCTCGCCAGCGACCTGCCGCAATGCGGCGTCGACACCGGACGCCATGCCCTGCAGGCTTCCGCAGACGTAGACAGCCGCGCCGCCGTGCAGCCACCGCAGCAGGGTGTCGGCCGACCGCAGCAACCGGTGCTGGACGTAGAAGCGCTCCGCCTGATCGCGCGAGAACACCATGTCGAGCCGCTGCAGCACGCCGCCGGCCTGCCAGGCTTCGATTTCTTCTCGGTACAGGAAATCGTGCGCGGCTTGGCGTTCGCCGAACACCAGCCAGTTGTCGTGCCTGCCCGCGGCGGCACGGGCTCGCAGATGGGCGCGCAGTCCGGCCAGCCCGGTGCCGTTGCCGATGAGGATCAGGGGTCGCGTCTCGTTGCCGTCCAGGCGGAAACCCCGATGGGGCCGCAAACGCAGCGCGACCGTGTCGCCAACGCTGAGGGTGGAGGTGAGCAGCCCCGATGCCGCTCCCAGCGTGCCGTCGGGATGCTGCTCCTGTCGGACGAGCAACTGCAATTCGCCGTCGGCGTGCACGGATGCGATCGAGTAGTCGCGCGGGCGTGCCGGATCGCTCGCCGTGGCCACCTGCGCCAGGTCGCCCGACATCCAATGCGGCATCGCACCCATCTGCGGAACCAGTCCGAGATGGAACACCGGCGCACCGACGCTACCAAGATTGAGCCGCTCGCGCGCAATGAGTCGCCACTGCGTGAAGCCGGTTGCCGCCCCTTCGATGCCTGCCGCCGGCGCGTCGCCCCATTGCGCGTGCCACGCAGCCAGCGCGGCAGGCTCGCTGTTGTCGACCTCGATGCGATCGAATTCGCGCGTGGCGCCCGTTGCAAGAAGCCACTCGTCGAGCGCGCGACCGAAGCCGCAGAAGCTGGCGTATTGACGATCGCCCAGGGCCAGTACGGCGTAGCGCAGCGAGGACAGCGCGGGCGGTGAATGCATGACGCGTTCGGCGAACACGCTGGCGCCATCGGGAGCATCGCCTTCGCCGTAGGTGCTGGCGATGAAAAGCGCGCGCCGCGCGGCGGTCAGCGTCGGGGCATCGAGCGCGTTGAGTTCCATCACGCGTGCCGGCGTGCCCGCCGCGCTCAATTGCCGTGCGGTCTGCCAGGCGATGGTTTCGGCCTGGCCGGTCTGGCTCGCGAACAGTACGAGGACGGGGGGCTCGCCGCTGCCTTCCGAAAGCGCTACCGCATCGCGCACGGCGGCCGCTTGCCGCCTGCGCTCGCGCAGGTAGACCGATGCGCAGAGCGCCGCATACGCAGCCACGGTGGAACCCGCGCCAAGTGCGCGCCAGCCAACGTCGTTCATGTCCCGGCCGGTGCGGGCCACGCGCGCGTAGCCCGCACAGCGGGCGATGCGTCGCCGCGGCTCACGAGCAGCGCGGCAATGTCGTGCCGCTGCGCGAAATCGAATCCTTCGTCCGGCCCCAGTACCGTCAGCACGGTGGCCAGTGCGTCGGCCTGCATGCATTCGGCGTGCAGCACGGTGACGCTGGCCAATGCATGGGCGGCCGGTTCACCGGTGCGCGGATCGATGGTGTGCGACCAGTTGCGCCCCTGGTGCGTGCGGCGGTGCCACCGATCGCCCGAAGTAGCGATCGCCATGTCGGCCAGCGCCACGCGCTGCGCCACGGCCGGGTCGCCGTCGACAAGCACCTGCCAAGGCTGGCCGCCGGGGCGTCGTCCGATGCCTCGCAGTTCGCCGCCGACTTCAAGGAGAAGGTCCGCAAGGCCGAGCGCGCGCAAGGCTTCGACGCCACAGTCGACCGCGAAGCCCTTGGCGATACCCGAAAGATCGAGCGCAACGCCACCCGGCTGCAGCAGCGAGCCATCAGCCGCATCGAACGCCAGCCGCGGCCAGCCGACGCGCGCACGCGCATCGGCCAGGACCTGCGCAGAAGGCAGGCCGCTTTCGTGTGCTTCAGGGCCGAAACCCCAGCAGGCGGCCAGCGGACCGATCGTCGGATCGATCGCGCCACCGCTGGCCGTTGCCCATCGGTCCGCACAGCGCATCACCTCGGCGAACTCCGCGGGCAGCACGTGGCGTGATCCGGCTGGCGCGCGGTTGAACCGGCTGATGTCGGAGTCCGGCTCCCAGTTGCTCATCTGCGTGACCACGCGGCCAAGCGCCGACTCGACCGCCGCGCGAACCTCCGCCAACGGCAGCATCCGCGGATTGTCGAAGCGCAGCGACCAGGTGGTGCCCATGGTCTGCCCGCCCGACTGCTGGAGCGTGGCGGGATCGGCGGCGCGTGGGACGGCCGCGTTGGCGTAGCCGCCAGCGCGCCAGGTGCTGAACGAAAGGCCCAAGGTGGTCGGCTGCCGCGTCAGGGCATCACTTCAAGGGTCGCCGCGTAGCTCAGGCGGCGTTCCTTGGCTTGCGGCACCGTGGTCTTGGTGTCCTTGGTGCTGGCGTCGAGCCAGTACATCCCGGCGGCTGGCCAGGTCACGCTGAACTGGCCCTTGTCGTCGGTCTTGAGCTTGATTTCCTCGAGCTTGTCGCGGTACTGGGTATTGCCTGCCGTCACGGTCACTTCGAGGCCCTTGGCGGGCTGGCCGTCGAGGTTCAGCGTGAAGGCGGCCTTCTCGCCCTTGACCAGGTCGGTCGGGCTGCCGGTGGAGATCAGTTCCAGCCCCTGGCCGACCGGCTTGAGCGCCGAAGGCTTGCCGACCGTCACGAAGGTCTCGATGCGGCCGGACGATTGGGTGATCGTCACCTCCTGGGCGTCGGCCGGGATCTCCTTGCCGATGCTTTCGGCCGTGCCGCGTGCGCGCTTGGCCTGGCCCGTGGCCTTGTCCTTCCAGCTCGCGAAGGCGCCGGCGTTGACCACCGCGATGCGGTAGGTCCCCGGTTGCGCCACGCTCACGTCGAATACGTTGCGCAGCTTGAGCCTGGCTTCGGTTTCGGGCTTGACGGTGCCGCCGTCGGGCGCGGTGATCTGCAGGCCATCGAGCCGCAGCGGCGCGTGGTTCGCGACGAACAGGTCGTTCGACACCGCGGCATCGACGGTCACGGTGTCGGCCTTGGAAAACACGGTGGACGAGGGCAGCAGCCAGGCGTTGTGCGCGTGGGCAAGCGAGGCGGCAGCCGCCAGGGCGATGGCGAGGGCGGCGGCGCGCAGTGTGAAGCGGGGCATGGCGGTTCCTTGATGTGGGCTGGCGGTGAGGCGGTAAAAAGGGGGCGCCGGTCAGGGCTTGAGTTCGAGCTTGATCTCGCCGAGCTCTTCCTTGCCCGTGGCGGTCGGTTGCGCCGCTGCCGTCGGGGGCCACTGGAAGGGAATGCTCACGACCTCGCGTCCGCCGACTTCGCGTGCGGCTTCCACCACGAGCTTGTAGGCACCCGGCGCGAGCTTGGGCATGGGGGCCGTGCCTTCCGTGAAGCTCAGCTGGTGCTTGCCGGCCGGCTTGGTCGCGCCCGTCACGCCATCGACCGGCACCGCGAGTTCGCGGCCGCCCCGGCGCCACCACTGGCGCATGTCCTTCAACCACTTCGTGCCTTCGCCCTCGGGGTTGTTGGTCTTGGTGCGCACGTCGTACCAGACGGCCAGCGTACCGGCAACGGTGTTGTCGGCGCGCTCGATCCAGGTCGCCACGTAGGGACGGTGGTACTCGGACACGTTCAGCCGCGGGATCTCGATGTTGACGGCCAGCCCCGACGCGAAGGCCGGGGCCGCGAACAGCGCCGACATGGCCAGCGGCGCGAGTGAATAGCGAACGTGCACGGGAAACCTCTTTTCCTGGATCGTTGAATGAATCAGTGAATGAACAGCAGCGCGAGCAGCGCCGGCACGACGAGCCCCATGCCCACCATCGGCCATGTGAACGGCCGGTTGCCCGCATGCATCTTGAGAATGAACAGGCCGGTGATCGAGAAGACCAGTGCGGCGCCCGCGAAGATGTCGATGAACCAGCTCCACGCGGCACCGGTGTTGCGGCCCTTGTGGAGGTCGTTGAAGTAGGAGAGCCAGCCGCGGTCGGTGCGCTCGTACTCGATCTCGCCGTCGGCCAGGCTCAGGCGCAGCCAGGCGTCGCCGCCAGGGCGGGGGAGCGAGAGATAAATTTCGTCGTCCGACCACTCGGCCTCGCGGCCCGCGGTACCGATGTCCCAGTGCTTCTGCACCCAGGCCTGCAGTTCGGCGGGCAAGGGCGCCTTTCCCTTGAGGGCCTTGGCGGCTGGCAACTGCTTTTCGAGTTGCGTGCGCAGGACTTCATCGACCGAACCGCTCAGCTTCGTGACGGCCGGCCGGGCCTCGATCTGCCCCGCGTGATTGAGCGTGAAGCCCGTGACGCTGAACAGAATCATGCCAATCAGGCAGATCGCCGAGCTCACCCAATGCCATTCGTGCAGGGTCTTGAGCCAGTAGGCTCGTCGGCGGGTGTCGGGGCGGGCGGCAGTCATCATCGAAGGCGCGGATTCTATCCGTGCAAATGAGAATGACTGCTATTCGCGATTGGTTAAGTTGCGTAAAGCAATAAAAAAACGGGACCGAAGTCCCGTTGATCGGCAGGCGCGAAAGCCTCGCTTATTCGAGTTCGCCCATCTGCGATTGCAGGTAGTTCTGCACCCCGACCTTGTCGATCAGGTCGATCTGGGTTTCGAGGAAGTCGATGTGCTCTTCCGTGTCGTCCAGGATTTCCTGCAACAGGTCGCGCGAGACATAGTCGCGCACCGATTCGCAATGCGCGATGCCGTCCTTGATGGTCGCTTGCGCGCCGGTTTCGGCGCCGAGGTCGCAGCGCAGCAGTTCCGGCACGTCTTCGCCAATGTTCAGCTTGCCCAGGTCCTGCAGGTTCGGCAGGCCGTCGAGCATGAAGATGCGGTCCATCAGCTTGTCGGCATGCTTCATCTCGCCGATCGATTCCTCGTATTCCTTCTTCGCCAGCTTGTCCAGGCCCCAGTGCTTGAGCATGCGGTAGTGGAGGAAGTACTGGTTGATTGCAGTGAGCTCGTTCTTGAGCTGCGCCTGCAGATGTTCGATGACCTTGGGGTCGCCCTTCATGATCGTTTTCCTTGTTCTGAAAGAGGGGATTGTCCGGTTCCTCTGAGGGCCCGCGCAAGCATTCCCCTGCGCAGTCGGTCTGCATGCGTACGAGGGTGATAGGCGTTCGTATTCGGGCGGGCAACGAAGGCGAGGACACCTTTGTTTTTCATAGGCCGCACCGATGTTGTTGATAGCTCAATGCTATTAATGTGTCTTATTTGGTAGTTATACTCATGACTCGCACTTAATTTTGTCCACCCGAAGCATCCAAGGAATCACCATGTCCCTGATCAACACCCAAGTCCAACCCTTCAAGACCCAGGCCTACCTCAACGGCAAGTTCATCGATGTGTCCGACGAGACGCTCAAGGGCAAGTGGTCCGTGCTGATCTTCATGCCGGCGGCCTTCACCTTCAACTGCCCGACCGAAGTCGAAGACGCGGCCGACAACTACCCCGAGTTCCAGAAGCTGGGTGCCGAGGTCTACATCGTGACCACCGACACGCACTTCTCGCACAAGGTCTGGCACGACACGTCGCCGGCCGTCGGCAAGGCCAAGTTCCCGCTGGTGGGCGACCCGACCCACACGCTGACCAACGCTTTCGGCGTGCACATCCCCGAAGAAGGCCTGGCACTGCGCGGCACCTTCGTGATCAACCCCGAGGGCATCATCAAGACCGCCGAAGTGCACTCCAACGAAATCGCCCGCGACGTCAAGGAAACCCTGCGCAAGCTCAAGGCAGCGGTCTACACCGCCGCCCACCCGAACGAAGTCTGCCCGGCCAAGTGGAATGAAGGCGACAAGACCATCGCACCGTCGTTCGACCTCGTCGGCAAGATCTAAGCGTCCCGCGCGAAAGCCCGGGCGCTCACGAGGCCCCGGGCTTTTTCGTCCCCAGTTGATAGTTTTCAGTTATCGAAAGAGAGTCCCTCATGCTCGACGCCAGCACCAAAGCCCAATTGAAGAGTTACCTCGAACGCGCCACGCAGCCGATCGAGATCGTTGCCTCGCTCGACGACGGCAAGGCCTCGGGCGAGATGCTGTCGCTGCTGAAGGACGTCGCCGAAGCCTCGCCCCTGGTCAAGCTGACCGAAAGCCGAGACGACAACCACCGCAAGCCCTCGTTCTCGGTCAATCGCCCGAGCGAAAACCACGGTCCGCGTTTTGCCGGCCTGCCAATGGGCCATGAATTCACTTCGCTGATCCTTGCCTTGCTGCAGATCGGCGGCTATCCCCCGAAGGTCGAGCAGGCAGTGCTCGACCAGATCAAGGCGCTCGACGGCGATTTCGAGTTCGAGATCTACGTCTCGCTCACCTGCCACAACTGCCCCGACGTGGTCCAGGCGCTGAACCTGATGGCAGTGCAGAACCCGCGCATCCGCACCACCATGATCGAAGGCGGCACCTTCCAGGACGAAGTGAAGGAACGGCAGGTGATGGCCGTGCCGACCGTGTTCCTCAACGGCACCGAGTTCGGCCAGGGCCGCATGAGCCTGGAGGAAATCCTCGCCAAGATCGACACCAGCGGCGTCGAGCGCGAAGCGAAGAAGATTGCCGCCAAGGATCCGTTCGACGTGCTGATCGTCGGCGGCGGTCCTGCCGGCGCCGCTGCGGCTGTGTACGCGGCGCGCAAGGGCATCCGCACCGGCGTGGCCTCGGAGCGCTTCGGCGGCCAGGTGCTAGACACGCTGGGCATCGAGAACTTCATCTCGATCAAGGAAACCGAAGGACCGAAGTTCGCGCATGCGCTCGAGGAACATGTGCGCGACTACGACGTCGACATCATGAATCTGCAGCGTGCCAAGGCGCTGGTGCCCGGCAACGGCCTGATCGAAGTGCAGCTCGAAAGCGGCGCCTCGCTCAAGAGCAAGTCGGTCATCATCTCGACCGGCGCGCGCTGGCGCAACATCAACGTGCCCGGCGAGCACGAGTTCAAGAACAAGGGCGTGGCCTATTGCCCCCACTGCGACGGCCCGCTGTTCAAGGGCAAGCGCGTCGCGGTGATCGGCGGCGGCAACTCGGGCGTCGAAGCGGCAATCGACCTGGCCGGCATCGTGGGCCACGTCACGCTGATCGAGTTCGACACGGCCCTGCGCGCCGACGCCGTGCTGCAGCGCAAGCTCCAGAGCCTGAAGAACGTCGACGTCTTCACCAACGCGCAGACCACCGAGATCACCGGCGACCAGAAGGTCAACGGCCTGGTCTACAAGGACCGTGCGACGGGCGAGCTGAAGAAGGTCGAGCTTGAAGGCGTGTTCATCCAGATCGGCCTCGTGCCCAATACCGACTGGCTCAAGGGCACGGTCGAGTTGTCGAAGCACGGCGAGATCCTCGTCGACGCGCGCGGCCAGACCTCGGTGCCCGGCGTGTTCGCGGCAGGCGATGTGACGACCGTGCCGTTCAAGCAGATCATCATCGCGGCCGGCGACGGCGCGAAGGCGGCGCTCGGTGCGTTCGACCACCTGATCCGCACTTCGGCGCCCGCCGCGCCGGCGGCTGCCTGACCGGCTGCCCGATGCAAGAAGGGGGCATCGCAAGTCGATGGCCCCCTTTTCTTTGAAGTCTCAGTAGTTCAGCCGCTCCGGCCGCAGTTCCTGCAGGATCGTCGTCGCGATCTCCTCGATCGACTTGGTGGTGGTCGACAGCCAGCGGATGCCGGCGCGTCGCATCATCGCCTCAGCCTCGCTCACCTCGTGGCGGCAGTTCTCGAGGCTGGCATAGCGCGAATCGGGGCGCCGCTCGTTGCGGATCTCGCTCAGGCGCTCGGGCTGGATCGTCAGGCCGAAGATTTTCTTGCGGTGCGGCATCAGGGCCGGCGGCAGCTGGCGGCGGTCGAAATCCTCCGGAATCAGCGGGTAGTTGGCGGCCTTGAGGCCGTGCTGCATCGCCAGGTAGAGCGAGGTGGGCGTCTTGCCGCTGCGGCTCACGCCAACCAGGATCACGTCGGCGCCCTGCAGGTCGCGGTTGCTCTGGCCATCGTCGTGCGCCAGGCTGAAGTCGATGGCCGCGATGCGGGCGTTGTATTCCTTGCTCTTGCTGACGTCGCTGAAGCGGCCGATGCGGTGGTTCGACTTCACGGCCAGTTCGATTTCCAGGGGCCGCACGAAGGTGCCGAACATGTCGAGCAGCATGCCCTTGCAGCCGGTTTCGATCACTTCCAGCACGTCCATGTTGGCCAGCGTGGTGAAGACGATGGGGCGGACACCCTCGATTTCGGCGGTGTGATTGATCTGCCGCACCGCCTGGTGTGCCTTGTCGACCGTGTCGGTGAAAGGCAGCCGGACATGGCGCGGTTTCATCTCGAACTGGGCCAGAACGGCGTTGCCGAAGGTCTCGGCGGTGATGCCGGTGCCGTCGGAAATGAAGAAAACAGTGCGTGTATGCATGGTCTTGCGGCCTTGTCCTGCGGCGCGCGCGACCTTGCCACGCCTACAATCCGGGCCATTATCGGGAATCCGCTTTCCCAACCCCAATTCTTTCCATGCACACCGCGCCCGCACCCAAAGCAACGACAACGATCGTGCCGCGCCGTCTGCATGCGGCACCGGTTTCAACTTCTGGAGCTTTCCCATGTCTGCACTTTTCGACGCGACCGCCCTGGTCGTACCGTTTGAAAACCTGAGAATGACCGACGTCGAGGCGGTTGGCGGCAAGAACGCCAGCCTCGGCGAAATGATCTCGCAGCTGCCGCAGGGCGTGCGGGTGCCGACCGGTTTCGCGACCACGGCCCACGCATTCCGACAGTTCCTGGCCCACGACGGCCTGGCCGACAAGATCAGCAAGCGCCTCGCCGCGCTCGACACCGAAGACGTGCGCGCGCTGGCCGCCGCCGGCGCCGAGATTCGCGCCATGGTCGAGGCCCAGCCTTTCCCGGCCGACCTGCAAAAAGCCATCGGCGAGGCCTTCGCCACGCTGAGCGCCGGTAACCCCGCCGCCTCATTTGCCGTGCGTTCCTCGGCCACCGCCGAAGACCTGCCCGACGCCTCGTTCGCCGGCCAGCAAGAGACCTTCCTGAACGTCGTCGGCATCGACGACGTACTGCACAAGATGAAGGAGGTGTTCGCCTCCCTCTACAACGATCGCGCCATCAGCTACCGCGTGCACAAGGGCTTCGAGCACGACGTGGTCGCGCTGTCGGCCGGCGTGCAGCGTATGGTGCGTTCCGACCTCGGCGCCGCCGGCGTGATGTTCACCATCGACACCGAATCGGGCTTCGAAGACGTGGTGTTCATCACCTCCAGCTACGGCCTCGGCGAAACGGTGGTGCAGGGCGCCGTGAATCCTGACGAGTTCTACGTCCACAAGCCGACCCTCAAGGCCGGCAAGAAGGCCGTGATCCGCCGCAACCTCGGCTCCAAGCTGATCCAGATGGAATTCGCCACGCCTGAAGAGAAAAAGGCGAGCGGCAAGCTGGTGAAGACCACCGACGTCAAGGCGGAGCAGCGCAACCGCTATTCGCTGAGCGACGCCGACGTCGAGCAGCTCGCCAGGTACGCGCTGGTCATCGAAGAACACTATGGCCGTCCGATGGACATCGAGTGGGGGAAGGACGGCACCGACGGCCAGCTCTACATCCTGCAGGCGCGCCCCGAGACGGTGAAGAGCCAGCAGCAAGGCAAGGCCGAGCAGCGCTACAAGCTGCTGGGCAAGGGTGCCGTGCTGGCCGAAGGCCGTGCCATCGGCCAGAAGATCGGCACCGGCCCCGTGAGGCTCGTGCACAGCATCAGCGAAATGGACAAGGTACAGGCCGGCGACGTGCTCGTCACCGACATGACCGATCCCAACTGGGAGCCTGTGATGAAGCGCGCCGCCGCCATCGTCACCAACCGTGGCGGGCGCACCTGCCACGCGGCCATCATCGCGCGCGAACTGGGCATTCCGGCCGTGGTCGGCTGCGGCGACGCGACCGATCTGCTGAAGGACGGCACGCTGGTGACCGTGAGCTGCGCCGAGGGTGACACCGGCTTCATCTACGACGGCCTGCTCGAGACCGAAGTGACCGAAGTGCAGCGCGGCGTGATGCCCGAGATCGACCTCAAGATCATGATGAACGTGGGCAACCCGCAGCTCGCCTTCGACTTCGCGCAGTTGCCGAACCACGGCGTGGGCCTGGCCCGCCTGGAGTTCATCATCAACAACAATATCGGCGTGCATCCGAAGGCAATCCTCGACTATCCGAACGTCGACAACGACCTGAAGAAGGCCGTCGAGTCGGTGGCGCGCGGCCACGCCTCGCCGCGCGCGTTCTACGTCGACAAGGTGGCCGAAGGCATCGCGACCATCGCGGCCGCGTTCTGGCCAAAGCCCGTCATCGTGCGCCTGTCCGACTTCAAGTCGAACGAGTACCGCAAGCTGATCGGCGGCAGCCGCTACGAGCCGGAAGAAGAAAACCCGATGCTGGGCTTCCGCGGCGCCGCGCGCTACCTGAGCGCCGATTTCGGCGAAGCCTTCGCGATGGAATGCGAAGCGCTCAAGCGCGTGCGCAACGACATGGGCCTGACCAACGTTCAGATCATGGTGCCCTTCGTGCGCACGCTGGGCCAGGCCGAGCGCGTGACCGGCCTGCTCGCCGAGCACGGCCTGAAGCGCGGCGAGAACGAACTCAAGCTGATCATGATGTGCGAGGTGCCGAGCAATGCCATCCTGGCGGATGAGTTCCTGCAGTACTTCGACGGCTTTTCGATCGGCTCGAACGACCTGACCCAGCTCACGCTGGGCCTGGACCGCGACTCGGGCCTCGAACTTCTGGCCGCCGACTTCGACGAGCGCGACCCGGCCGTCAAGGCGATGCTGAGCCGTGCCATCAAGGCCTGCAAGGATCAGGGCAAGTACGTCGGTATCTGCGGCCAGGGCCCCAGCGACCATCCGGACTTCGCACTGTGGCTGGCGGAGCAGGGGATCGAATCGATCTCGCTGAATCCCGACAGTGTGATCGACACCTGGCAGCAGCTCGCCAAGCGCTGACCCGCAAAAGGCATTGGGCCATGTGCCCGCCGCGCGACAGACTGCGGGAATCCCCACAGGGGGATTTCCCGCGTCTGCTTGGTGTCATTGAAACAAGATGCGTTTCCGATGTCAGACTTGCGGCTTAACGGGGGCGCATCCCGGCAGCTCGCGGGGGACACCATCATGATTCTTGTAAAGACAGACGCCGGCCAGCAGGTTCTCAAGGATCGCTCGGTGCCGCTCACGCCGCGCCAGCGATCGGCGTTCATCCTGTTCGACGGCAAGCGCTCGGTGGATGACGTGATCGCCGCCGGCATGGGCATCACCGCGGAGGACATCAACCAGATGATGGAACTGGGCGTGCTGGCGCCGGTGGGCGGCAAGCCTGCGGCGACGCCGGCCGGGGAGGCCGCGGCCCCCGAAGTTCCGAAGCCGGCTGCGGATGCTGCTGGCTCCGGGCGCAGCAAGCAGCAGCGGTACAAGGACGCCTATCCGATCGCCACGCAACTCACCGGCAGCCTGGGCCTGATGGGTTTCCGGCTCAACCTGCAGGTCGAGGGCACCACCAGCTACGAGGACCTCGTGGCGCTGGCGCCGAAGATCCGAGCCGCCGTCGGCCCTGAGAAGGCCGCGGCGCTCGACAAGGCCCTCAACGACTGAATTCTTGCCGGGATGGCCGATACAGGGCTATAATCGCCGGCTTTGCCTTGCCACACTGCGCCCGACGCTGCAGGTGGCTTTTCCTCTTCTTCGGAAGAATCCACAAGGAGTGCCATGCGTCACTACGAAATCATTTTGCTGATCCACCCGGATCAGAGCGAACAAGTTCCGGCCATGCTGGAGCGTTACAAGGGCCTGATCACGGCCGGCGGTGGCAAGGTCCACCGCGTTGAAGACTGGGGCCGCCGTCAGCTGGCCTACCAGATCAACAAGCTCAACAAGGCTCACTACCTGTGCGTCAACATCGAAGCTGAACAAGCCGTGATGGGCGAACTGGAACACGCGTTCAAGTTCAACGATGCCGTGCTGCGTCACCTCACCGTCCAGAAGAAGAAGGCTGAAACCGGTCCTTCGTCGATGATGAAGACGGTCGAGCGCGAAGAAGCCCGCAAGGCCCAGCAGGCCGAATACGCCGCCAACAACAACTGATGGCGTGACTGCTGCCGCTACGGCAACCGGGGTCAACCAGCTTCTGCTGACCGCCTCCGTTGCCGAACTCGGAGCCCTGCGATACACGCCAGCCGGCTTGCCCGCCATCGATCTGAAGCTCGAACACGAGTCGACGCTCCAGGAGGCAGGCAAACCCAGGCAGGTGAAGACGGCCCTCAAGGCCGTTGCCTTCGGCGCCATCGCCGAACGGCTCGCAAGACAGTCGATGGGAAGTCTCTGGCGTTTTCAGGGCTTCCTGGCGACACCGGGCAACGGCAAGCATCCGGTCCTGCATATCCAGGATTTTCAGCAAGATTAATTTTCGACAAGAGGTCCCCAAATGGCCACGTTCAAGAAATTCAACAAAGACAAGCGCCCGAAGCGCAACACCCAGTCGCTGCTGTTCAAGCGCAAGCGCTTCTGCCGCTTCACCGTCGCTGGCGTCGAAGAAATCGACTACAAGGACATCGACACGCTGCGTGACTTCATCAGCGAAAACGGCAAGATCATCCCCGCACGCCTGACCGGCACGCGCGCGATCTACCAACGCCAGCTGAACACCGCCATCAAGCGCGCGCGCTTCCTGGCCATGGTGCCGTACAGCGACCAGCACCGCGTCTAAGGAGCCGAGACCATGCAAATCATTCTTCTGGACAAGGTTCTCAACGTCGGCGGCCTGGGCGATATCGTCAAGGTCAAGGACGGCTATGCACGCAACTTCCTGATCCCGACGGGCCGCGCCCGCCGTGCTACCGCCGCCAACAAGGCTGAATTCGAAGCCAAGCGCGTCGAACTCGAAAAGGCTGCGGCTGCCAAGCTGGCCGAATCGCAAGCCCAAGGCGAAAAGCTCGGTGGCACGACCGTCAAGCTGACGCAAAAGGCTGGCGTCGACGGCCGTCTGTTCGGCTCGGTCACCAACGGCGACATCGCCGAAGAACTGGGCAAGCAAGGCT
This sequence comes from Variovorax sp. Varisp36, assembly GCF_047304235.1. Classification (NCBI taxonomy): domain Bacteria; kingdom Pseudomonadati; phylum Pseudomonadota; class Betaproteobacteria; order Burkholderiales; family Comamonadaceae; genus Variovorax; species Variovorax sp. Varisp36. The sequence continues at coordinate 5,518 of NZ_JBGLYU010000023.1, read as the reverse complement.
ACAAGGTCGCCAAGTCGCAAGTGCGCCTGCCCAATGGCCCGATCAAGGTTGTTGGCGACAGCACCGTGAGCGTTGCGCTGCACACCGACGTGGTGGTCGACATCACCGTGACGGTCTACGGCGAAACCGCCTGATCGTCCACGGCGCCTCAGTGCGCTGCAGCAAAAGCCGCCTTCGGGCGGCTTTTCTTTTTCTGCGCTCGGGTTATCCAGTCGATTGCACTGGAAGATCACTGTTTATTCACAACCTTGTCCACACGCGCATCCGCGTGCGCGGCTTAGCATGCAGGGTTGCAAGGGAAGTCCATGTCCGCCGTTTTCTCCTATGCCGACAATGACCCGTCGGCCGATCGCCAAGTCGCTCAACTGCGCATTCCGCCTCACTCCATCGAGGCCGAATCGAGCGTGCTCGGCGGCCTGCTGCTCGACAACGGCGCCTGGGACCGAATGGGCGACCTGCTGGTCGACGGCGACTTCTATCGCCACGAGCACAAGCTGATCTATGCCGCCATCGGTGGGCTGATCAATGCCAGCAAGCCGGCCGATGTGATCACGGTCTACGAGCAACTGCAGAACCTCGGCAAGGCCGACGAGATCGGCGGGCTGGTGTATTTGAACTCGCTCGCGCAGTACGTGCCCAGCGCGAGCAACATCCGCCGCTATGCAGAAATCGTGCGCGAGCGCTCGATCCTGCGCAAACTTGTCACCGCCAGCGACGAGATTGCGACCAACGCTTTCAACCCGCAGGGCAAGGCGGTCGACAAGATCCTCGACGAGGCCGAGCAGAAGATCTTCAACATCGGCGAAGAAGGCACGCGGATGAAGCAGGGCTTCCAGAGCATGGATTCCCTGGTGGTCGAGCTGCTCGACCGCGTGACCGAAATGGCCGAGAACCCGAACGACATCACGGGCATTCGCACCGGCTTCCACGACTTCGACAAGATGACCTCCGGCCTGCAGCCGGGCGACATGATCGTGCTGGCTGCGCGTCCATCGATGGGCAAGACCTCGCTCGCGATCAACATCGCCGAGCACGTGGCGCTCGAGGAGGGTCTGCCGGTGGCGGTGTTCTCGATGGAAATGGGTGCCTCGCAGCTCGCGGTGCGTATCGTCGGCTCCATCGGGCGCATCGACCAGGGTCACCTGCGCACCGGCAAGCTCAGCGACGAGGAATGGCCGCGCCTCACCGAAGCCATCGAGAAGCTTCGCACCGTGTCGCTGCACATCGACGAAACGCCGGGCCTGTCGACCAGCGAACTGCGTGCCAACGCGCGCCGGCTTGCGCGCCAGTACGGGCGCCTTGGCCTGATCGTGGTCGACTACCTGCAGTTGATGTCGACCAGCAGCTCGGGCGACGAGAACCGCGCCACGGCCGTGGGCGAAATCTCGCGCGGCCTGAAGATGCTGGCCAAGGAACTCAAGTGCCCGGTGATCGCGCTGTCGCAGCTCAGCCGAGGCGTGGAAAGCCGCACCGACAAGCGCCCCATGATGAGCGACCTGCGCGAATCCGGCGCCATCGAGCAGGACGCGGACATCATCATGTTCATCTACCGCGACGACTACTACAACAAGGAGTCGAAGGAGCCGGGTGTGGCCGAGGTGATCATCAGCAAGCACCGCAACGGCCCGACCGGCACCGTCAAACTGGCCTTCCTGAAGCCGATCACCAAGTTCGAGAACCTCGTGGGCTACAGCAACAACGACCAGTATTGACGCAGCGCGTCAGCCAACGTTGCCGCCAGGCCGGGGCAGCGAGGCCGGCGGCTTCTGCTCTATCGTCTTGCCGTGCGCCGTCTCGGCCTTCACCTGGCGCAGCAGGTCGGCCAGCGTCTTGCCGGGTTCGTCGCGAAAGCGCTCGGGCAGCATTTCGATCGTGTCCATGCGGTCCAGGCGAAAGCCGCGGAAGTCGTTGCGCAGCTCGCACCAGGTCGAGAGCGTCCAGACCTTGCCCCAATAGAAGCAGCCGAGCGGCCGAACCGTGCGTTCGCTCGCATCGCCCGACACATCGTGGTAGCTCAATCGCAACTTGTTGTGCGACTGCACCGCCTCGCGCAACGTCTGCAGCCGCGTGCGCAGCGTGTCGTCCAGGCCCATCGCAGGGGCATAGAGTGCCAGCGCCTCGGCCGAGACGCGTGCCGCCGGTGGCAGCACCGACAGGATCTTGCCCAGCCCGCTCTCGATGTCGCGCGCCAGCGCCGGATCGACCCAGCTCTGCGCGAGCCGCGCCGCGGCCATCAGTGCCGAGGCTTCGTCCTGCGTGAACATCAGCGGCGGCAGTTCGAAGCCCGCGCCCAGCCGATAACCCACGCCGGCCTCGCCCTCTATGGGCACGCCTTGGTGCTGCAGGTCGGCCACGTCGCGGTACACCGTGCGCTCCGACACCTCGAGGCGCTGCGCCAGGAACGCAGCCGTGGTGAGCCGGCGTCCGCGGATGAGCTGCACGAGTTGGAAGAGGCGGTCGGCGCGGCGCATCAGCGGGTTTCGGTGAGCTTTTTCGCGAAGCCTTCGACGAAGCAGCGCTTGCCGCGCTGTACGGCCGCCCCGACGTTCAGCAGATGAAGGCGGCCGGCCAGCCGGGTGCGCCGGTTTTTCCTGATGCTCATGAAACTCCGATGTGGACCGCCACCCTGTCTGGCCCTTCGTAGGCTTCGAAATCGCTGCGGTAGCTGCGCGCGATTTCCGGGTGAGCCTCGAAATACTGCCAGATGCGCTGCCAGGTGGCGATGATCATCTGCGGCATCTTGCCCTGGCCGGTGAACACGAGGTAGTCGCCGGCCTCGATGGCAAGGCTGCCTTCGCCGCCCGAGACGGCGACGCCCGTCGTCACGTCGAAGGCGCCGCGGGCGTCCGACTCGTAGGCCGAATAGACGCCGAAGAGGCGGACGTCAGCGGTGCGGTGCGGCGTCGACTCGTATGTCTGTTCGCCGAAGAACCGATCCCACAGTGCGCCGATGCGGGCCGTTGCGGGATCGTTCTCTTCATGGTTGGTAGTGCGGGCGGTGAGGCCCGCGACGCGGAAGGCGTCCAGGTGTTGGCGGATGGGTTCCATGGGGCTTGTTCTCAAAGTGCCAGCGTCTTCGGATCGGCCTTCATGGCCCGGGCGATCAGCTTCATGTCGGCATCGGTGACGTCGAACATGCCAAAGCGAAACTTGTAGCCCCATTGCCTGGGGCTCTCGATGAAGGCCAGGCGCTCGATCAATGGCGCGATCGGCGCCTCCTGCCCGGCCGTGTAGGCCACGTCGCGGCGCCACGGCACGAAGCCGTCGCCCATGTCGAACTCGTAAGGTTCGCCGGGCTGCACGACGCCGATCGACACGAAGCTCTGCAGCTTGTCCGTGCCGCCGAACACTGTGGCCGGCGAGTAGTAGACAACGCGGTCGCCCGCCGCAACCCGCTTGAGCGGCGCATGCTTGCCATGGCCGACCTGCATGAAGCCGAGCGGCCGGTGGTCGCGGCCGCGCCGTGCATGCTCGGCGCTGGCCACGGCGATCCAGTTGCGTTGCGTCATGGCGGAATCACTCCAGGGAGTGCAGGCCGACTTCGTTGCCTTCGGTGTCGCGCAGGTGGGCGATGAAGCCCATGCCAGGCGGCAAAGCGGACTTGGGCGCCACGATCTGGCCGCCGGCCGCCTCGACCCGCGCGAGCACGGCGTCGATGCTGGGCATGCAGTCGAGGTAGATGCGGATGCCTGTGCCGGCGCGCGCGCTTGCGTTGGCGCCGGCCTGCAGGGCGCCGCCGGTGGCGGGATCGTCGTAGGGGAACACGGCCAATGTCTGGCCGCCGAAGTTCTCGCGGCGCAGCTTGCGGGCCAGCACGGTTTCGTAGAAGGTTTGCGCACGGTCCATGTCGACGACGGGGATCTCGAACCAGCTGATGGCGTTCTGCTTGTACATGGGTGTTCTTTCGCGTGGTTGAAGGAGCCCCGATGGTGCGGACCGGCTCCTGACAGCGTCTTGTCAGTAGGCTGTCATCGCAGGCGAAAAAATGCCCGCGATGCCCCTGGGGGCACACGCGGGCTCTTGTCGGCCAGGAGTCGCGGCTTAGAGCACGTCGCTCGCGAAATCCGCCAGCCGCGAGCGTTCGCCGCGCGCCAGCGTGATGTGCCCGCCGTGCGGCCAGCCCTTGAACTTGTCGACTGCGAAGGTGAGGCCCGAGGAGCCTTCCGTGAGGTACGGCGTGTCGATCTGAGCGAGATTGCCCATGCAGATGATCTTGGTGCCTGGGCCGGCACGGGTGATCAGCGTTTTCATCTGCTTGGGCGTGAGGTTCTGCGCCTCGTCGATGATCACGTACTTGTTGAGGAAGGTGCGCCCGCGCATGAAGTTCATGCTCTTGACCTTGATGCGGCTGCGGATCAGCTCGTTGGTGGCCGCGCGGCCCCACTCGCCGGCGCCGCCGCCGTCGCCCTTGGCCAGGAACTCGAGGTTGTCGTCGAGCGCCCCCATCCAGGGGCCCATCTTTTCTTCTTCGGTGCCGGGCAGGAAGCCGATGTCTTCACCCACGCTCACGGTGGCACGGGTCATGATGATCTCGGTGTAGCGGCGGTCGTCGAGCACCTGCGTGAGGCCGGAGGCCAGCGCCATCAGGGTCTTGCCGGTGCCGGCGGTGCCGGTCAGCGTGACGAAGTCGATCTCCGGGTCCATCAGCAGGTTCATCGCGAAGTTCTGCTCGCGGTTGCGCGTGTTCACGCCCCAGACCGCGTTCTTGCCCGAGCTGTAGTCCTTCAGCGTCTTGAGTACCGCGGTCTTGTCGCGGATCTCGGTGACGCGCGCGTACATGCTCGGCTCGCCCGGTGCCTCGAAGAAGACAAACTGGTTGATGTACAGGTTGGGCACCAGCGGACCGCTGATCCTGTAGAAGGTGTTGCTGCCGCTCTGCCAGCTTTCGACCGTCTTGCTCTGGCGGGTCCAGAAGTCGGGCGGCAGCGCCAGCGAGCCGGCGTACAGCAGGTCGCCGTCTTCCAGCGTCTTGTCGTTCTGGTAGTCGTCGGCGGCCAGGCCCAGCGCACGCGCCTTGACGCGCATGTTGATGTCCTTCGACACCAGCACCACTTCCTGCTTCGGCTTGCCCGGCCGGTCCTTGGCGTACTCGTCGCGCAGCGCGTGCACCACACCGAGGATCTGGTTGTCGGCCTTGCCTTGGGGCAGGCTGATCGGCAGCGAGTAGTCGAGCGGAGCGGTCTGGAAGAACAGCCGGCCGCCGGCTTCGCGGTGGCCGGTGGTGTCGAGCTTCAGGCCCTTGTCGATGTCGGCATCCTGGGCGCCAGCGAGCGCGTCGAGCGTGCGGCTGGTCTGGCGGCCGTTGCGCGCGACTTCGGTGGTGCCTTTCTTGTGGCCGTCCAGCTCTTCCAGCACGATCATCGGCAGGAAGATGTCGTGCTCCTCGAAGCGGAACAGGCACATCGGGTCATGCAGCAGCACGTTCGTGTCGAGCACGAACAGCTTGGCGGGGCCGGTGGACTTGCTGCGTTTGGGCCGTGCCGGTGCCTGTGCCTGTGGCGCCGGGGCGGGGGCAGGG